>JAJAYR010000234.1 GCA_026786155.1 Pyrinomonadaceae bacterium | reverse complement strand
ATCAAACGGCGCGGCGAATATGTCTGTGTAATTGATGAAATCGGCGAATCCGCCGTTTATCCGAAAGACTTTTTCCTGCCGTTACAACTTCCGCCAGAAATCGTGAATGTATTATCAACGGCTTATCTTCAAACTGCTTAAACCTTCCTAAAATCAGGCGATGTCGGCAATACGATTATTGACGATGTTCTGAGTTTGCCGGAGCGAATGCCGAACATCTATCGGCGGTTGACGAGTTAACTCTTGTACATTTTACGTTAAGATTTAGCAAAAACAGCGACACAAACTGCCGAGCAAATGTGAGCCGGTCAAATATCAATACGGCTCGCTTCAGGAATATCTTATCTTTCATCACGCAGGCAACTTGACAGTAATACACTCACATCTTATACTCACAAACGGCTCAAGCTAATTGGACTCATCTCGTTTCGGCGGGTTGAAAATCATAATTTTATTAAAATTGGAGAAAGACTTAATGAGCAAAATTATAGGAATTGACTTAGGAACGACGAATTCGGTGGTTGCCGTGATGGAAGGCAACGAGCCGGTCGTGATTACGAATGAAGAAGGCGGACGCACCACGCCGTCGGTCGTGGCGTTCACCAAAGACGGCAATCGGCTCGTCGGACAAGTCGCCAAACGGCAGGCGGTAACGAACCCGGAAAACACTTTGTATTCGATCAAGCGTTTTATCGGGCGAAAATCTGAGGAAGTTTCGGGCGAAATGAAACAAGTTCCGTTCAAAGTCGAAAGAGCTTCCAACGGCGACGTGAAGATTGACGCGCAGGGCAAATCATACAGCCCGCCGGAGATTTCGGCGATGGTTTTGCAGAAATTGAAAAAAGCGGCGGAAGATTATCTCGGCGCGAAAGTTGATAAAGCCGTGATTACCGTTCCCGCGTATTTTAACGACGCGCAGCGGCAAGCGACCAAAGACGCGGGCAAAATCGCCGGTCTCGAAGTGATGCGAATCGTCAATGAACCGACGGCGGCGGCGTTGGCTTACGGTTTGGACAAGAAAAAAGAAGAAACGATTGCCGTGTTCGACTTCGGCGGCGGAACTTTCGATATTTCCGTTTTGGAAGTTGGCGAAGGCGTCGTCGAAGTAAAATCAACTAACGGCGACACGCATTTGGGCGGCGACGACGTTGACGAAGCGTTGATTAAATGGATTATTGACGAGTTCAAAAAAGATCAGGGCATTGATTTGACAAGCGATAAGATGGCTTTGCAGCGTCTCAAAGAAGCGGGCGAAAAAGCGAAAATCGAATTGTCGTCGGCGATGGAAACCGAAATCAACCTGCCGTTTATCACGGCTGACCAAGCGGGACCAAAACATTTGGTGATGAAATTGACGCGCTCGAAATTTGAGCAGCTAGTCGAGCCGCTTTTGAAACGATTGATGCCGCCGGTCGAACAGGCGATTAAAGATGCCGGACTGGAAGCGAAAAACATTGACGAAATCGTTCTCGTCGGCGGTTCGACGCGCATTCCGAAAGTTCAGGAAATGGTCAAGGCGTTTTTCGGTAAAGAGCCGAACAAAACCGTTAATCCTGATGAAGTCGTCGCGTTGGGCGCGGCAGTTCAAGCGGCGGTTCTCGGCGGCGATAAAACGGATATTTTATTGCTCGACGTGACGCCTCTGAGTTTAGGGATTGAAACTTTAGGCGGCGTGATGACGCAGATGATTCAGCGCAACACGACGATTCCGACGCGCAAATCGGAAGTTTTTTCGACGGCTTCGGACAATCAAACGTCGGTCGAAGTTCACGTGATGCAGGGCGAACGACCGCTGGCTTCGGATAATAAAACGCTCGGCAAGTTTCATTTGGTCGGCATTCCGTCCGCACCGCGCGGCGTTCCGCAGGTCGAAGTAACCTTCGATATTGACGCGAACGGAATCGTCAATGTATCGGCAAAAGATGTCGGCACGGGACGCGAGCAGAAAATCACGATTACATCTTCGTCGGGTTTGTCGAAAGAAGAAATTGACAAAATGATGAAAGATGCCGAATCGCACGCGGGCGAAGACATCAAGCGCAAAGAGTCTATCGAAGCCCGAAACAAACTCGACGGGTTGGTCTATTCGGTGGAAAAAACTTTCAGCGAAAACAAAGACAAACTCGACGCGACTGCTTCGGGCGAATTAGAAGCGGCGATTTCCGAATCGAAAACCGCGCTGGCGGGCGAAGATGCCGACGCGATGAACAAATCGTTCGAGCGTCTGCAAACTGCATCGCATAAACTGGCGGAAGTCATCTACAATCAAACCTCTTCGCAGCCGGACGCACCGACCGGAGAACAAGCATCTTCGGCAAGCGCGGGCGGCGACGCGGCATCTTCGACTGCGGGCGGCGACGACAACGTGATTGATGCCGAATATGTTGATGTTGACGAAGAGAAAAAGTAATCTGAATAAAATAAAAATGGGCGACGGGTAAAATCGTCGCTCATTTTTCAAAAATTATGACGGTTCAAATTGAAGTTGACGAAAAGATGTGGGCGGAAGCCGAAACTTTGGCGAGAGATTTGAACATCAACTATACCGAGATGTTTTTGAATACTTTGCGTTCTGATTTATATCGTCTCAAAGAAGCCAAAGCGAAGGAATTAACGATTGCCGAAAAAGAACGTCGGCATCGGGAGAGTTACGAAAAGTTTCCCGTGCAGCCCGAAGAGTTTTATGTTGACGAGGAACAGTTAATCAAGGCTTGGAAGGATTTATGATTCACGGCGATGTTTGTTATCACACATTTAAAGAGCCTGACAAACGTCGTCCGGTATTGATTTTGACCAGAACAAACGCGATTTCTTTTCTCAATGAAATAACAATTGCTCCGATTACAACGACTGTCAGAGAAAATAATTCTTCGGTTTGGCTTGATGAATCGGACGGAATGAGAGAATCTTGTGCGGTAAATCTGGATTATCTTCAAACCATTCCTAAACAAAGACTCGGAAAAGTTATTACGCATCTTTCTGACGAAAGAATGCGGGAAGTTTTTGAAGCGATAAAATTCGCCTTCGGTTTTGATAAATAAAATTTGTCCGTCGTTCGTCGCCCGTTGTCCGTTGTAAAATCAACTGACCAACGCTTCGCGCTACTGACCACTGACTACAGGCAAATGGCAAAAAAAGATTATTACCAGATTCTCGGCGTAAAAAAAGACGCGAAGGCGGACGAAATTAAAAAATCGTATCGCAAATTAGCGCGTAAATTTCACCCGGATGTGAATCCGAACGATAAAACCGCCGAGGAAAAATTTAAGGAAATTCAGGAAGCCTACGACGTTTTATCCGATGAGAAAAAGCGCCAGGTTTTCGACCGCTTCGGTTATTACGCTGACAATCTCGATATAAATTCGCCTTACGGCGCGAGCTACGGCGCGGGTTCGACCGGCGGAGGTGCGGCGAACGCGGGCAATTACGATTTTTCCGGTTTCAATTTCGAGCCGGGCGGCAGCGGCGGCGGCAGTTCGAGTTTTCGAGATATTTTTTCCGACCTTTTCAGCGGCGGCGCGAACAGTCGCCCGGCGCGTGAACCCGAACCGCCGCGGGCGATGCCGAAAAAAGGTAAGGATATTGAAATTCCGCTCGCTCTGAGTTTTGAAGAATCGGTTACGGGTTTGACGACGAACATCACCGTCAACCGCAGCGAACAGTGTTCGCGCTGTCAGGGCGCGGGCGATACGGGCGGTGCAATCGTTACTTGTCCGACCTGCAAAGGCACGGGACAAGTCCAGCGGCAGGGCGGCAGACTGAGCTTCGCGCAAACCTGCCCCGACTGCGAAGGCACGGGACGGCGCCGAGAGCCGTGCAGTTTGTGTAACGGCAAAGGCGTTACGCCGAAAACCGAACAGGTAAAAATTCGCATTCCGGCGGGCGTTGATACCGGCTCGCGGGTTCGCATTCCGAAAAAAGGGCAGGGCGGCAGATTGGGCGCGGAACCGGGCGATTTATTTATTCTGACGAACGTCGGCAAGCATAAATTTTTTACGCGCAAAGGCGATAACATTTATGTCATCGTGCCGATTACCGTGCCGGAAGCGGCTTTGGGCGCGAAAATCGAAGTTCCGACCGTCGAAGGCAAAGCGCAGTTGAAAATTCCGGCGGGAACTGAATCGGGACAAAAATTCAGATTGCGCGAACGCGGTTTTCCGTCTTTGAGAAATCCGAGTCTGCGCGGCGACCAGTTTATCGAAGTCAAAATTGTTCTGCCGCGAGTTATCAGCGAAGAAACGAAAGAGGTTTTGCGGCAGTTTGAAAAAGCCAACGCAGAAAATCCGCGCCGGGCGATGGGTTTGGAATAAATATGTTCGCCGCGTTCAAAATACGAGACAAAAGTTTTTTAGGCTACGCGGTTTGTTTTTCGTTCTTTGCATTGACAATTTGGGCGTTTTATCCGGGTTTGATGTCGCCGGATTCGCTGGCGAATTTGACGGGCGGACGCGAGAATTTTATTCACGATATAAATTCGCCCGTGATGTCTTATCTGTGGGGAAAACTCGACCGCCTCGTCGCCGGACCCGCGTTGATGTTCGTTTTGCAGAATCTCGTATTCTGGACGGCGGCGGCAATTTTTTGGCGGACGACGCGGGGAAAATCCTTCGGGTTGGCGACGGCACTCATTTCACTGGGTTTGCTCCCGCAGATACT
>JAJAYR010000233.1 GCA_026786155.1 Pyrinomonadaceae bacterium | reverse complement strand
GCGTCTTTGCGTGAGACAACTTTGATCACGCAAAGGCGCAAAGAACGCCAGGAAAAACTCAATTATTTGGATTTTATCAATTGATTATTTTCCGGTTAATTCTCTAACCAACTCCGGCGCGTCGTAGAGTTTTCGCAACGCTTCCAAAATTCCCGCGCTGTGAACGGCGACCGCCCGCGAGCCTTCATTTTCTTCAATATACCAATAGCGATTGGAAAGTTTTTGGATGTTGCTGTCGAAGTTCAAACCGACTAATTCAGCGCTGCGATTGATGACGGGCGAGCCGGAATTGCCGCCGATGGTGTCCGCCGTATAGACGAAATTGAGCGGCGTTGATAAATCCAATTTATCGCGCCCATTTTTGTAGCGCACCGGCAAATCATACGGCGGTTTTTCGCCGAAACTTTCTGCGCGGTCGTATAAACCGAAAAACGTCGTCTTATATGGCACGAGCGTCGTGTCTTCCTCGTAACCTTTGACTTTGCCGTAACTGATTCGCAGATTGAAATTCGCATCGGGCGCAATCGTTCTGCCATAGACGGCGAAACGCGCTTTAGCGATTTTTTCGCCCGCGCTCGATTCGACGTTGAGAATTTTTTCTTCGTTCAAGGCGCGAAGTTCCCGAATAATCGGCTCGACGCGCCGCGCCAGCATAATCATCGGGTCGGTAGAATTAGCAATCGCGTCCGCGCCGCCTTCGAGCAGCGATTTTCTAAACGCGACATCTTTTAATTTAGTTTCGCGGACGGCGCGTTTGACGACTTCCGCAGCGTCGGCATCGCCGAGCGCGGCTTTGACGAACGGGTCATTTGCGCCCAATGTTTTCACGCCTTCGGCGAGCCACGCAGTTAAAGCCGTTTCTTCTAATTCGGGATAAATCGGCGCGGGCGAGAGCAGACCGAATTTGAATGATTCGAGCCGCGAATCGCGGAATTCGTCATAGCGCCGGTCGTTCGGTTTTTTGATTTCCGCGCTGTAGCGAACGAGTTGCAAGGCAATCGTTCCGAGCCGCGCAGCCGCCAGATTGGAAAACGCCAGCCGTTTCGCCATCGCCGGAAGTCCGCCGTAAGCGACGGAAATTTGCTCCCACGCAGGCGCGTAAATTTTCTGCAATGCGGGCTTTTTCGCCAATTCGTCCTTCAGCGTTTTTTCTTCCGCTTCTTTTTTGGCGAACATTCGCGGCATCAGCAAGCCGTCCTGCTGTCCGGTCAGACGTTTCAGCGAATTGCTGAAGGAACGCATCGCGCCGCCCGCTTGTCGGGCTTGTTCCGCGCCGAGTTTTGAATAACTTTCGAGCGCGTTGAGCCGTGCCGTCCAAACCTGTTTCTGCAAAGGATTGCCGACATCACGCTGATACGCCAACTGCGCGACGGTCAATAATCGCGCCGTCGAACCCGGACTGCCCGAAGCGACAACAAATTCGCCGTCGGTTGCGCCGGTTTCCGACCATTTGAAAAAATTCGGCGTTTTCGCAGGCTGCCCGTTTTCGTAGGCGCGGAGAAATGTAACATCCAAATCGTGGCGCGGAAAAGTAAAATTATCATAATCGCCGCCGAAAAACGCGATTTGTTCTTCCGCCGCGAAAACAAGGCGAATGTCCGTATATTTTTTGTGGCGGTAAAGCCAGTATTCGCCGCCGCTGTAAAACGATACGACATCGCTTTTCAAGCCGGTTTTTTCGATTGATTCTTTTTCAATCTGCGCGATAACGGCTTTGCGCTGTTCGCTTGCCGCTTTGTCGCTGCCGCCCGCTTGGGCTGCCGACTGAACGCGCTCTGTAACATTTTCAAAAGAAACCAGCACATTGACTTCCAAATCCGGTGCTTTTAATTCTTCGCCGCGGCTGCGGGCGTAAAAACCGTTTTTGGTCAAATCGTTTTCCTTCGTCGAAAGTTTTTGCAGTTGTCCGGCGGCGACGTGCTGGTTGGTTACGAGCAGACCGTTGGGGGAGACGAACCCGCCCGAACCGCCGTCGTTCAGACGGACGGACGCGAGCCGCACGTTGTCGAGCCATTCCTTCGTCGGCTCGAAATTGTAACGCTCTTTCCATTGCTTGAGCGGCGGATTGTCGAAAGTCCACATTCCTTCATCGGCAAAGGCGGCGGGAGTGCTGATTAAAAAACTGAAAAGCACTAACAAAGTTGATATTTTTTTCATATTATTGGGCTTTCGCCAAAGGAAAGCAGATAATTATTCAGATTGTTTTTATTCTAATTTTTTTAGGAATTTTTGGTAATTATAACAGAGATTTCGCCAAATTCTCATTGTTCGTCGGTCTATTCGCTGCGTTGATTTAGGAATTTTTTCATTCGTGTTTAGTTGCTTTGATTAACCGGC
This sequence comes from Pyrinomonadaceae bacterium, assembly GCA_026786155.1. Lineage (GTDB taxonomy): Bacteria > Acidobacteriota > Blastocatellia > Pyrinomonadales > Pyrinomonadaceae. Next base: position 5,771 of record JAJAYR010000233.1, on the reverse strand, counting down.
AAGTTTTTCGCCGCCCGAAAATTCTACATTGCCGATTGTTCAAATAATAAAAAAATACATTAAGTCGTTTAAAACTTTGCTAAACTGTGATTGTTACAAAAAAGTTACCAAAGAGTTACATGATGGAAATTATTTGGCAAGAATTAGCCTTCGGGCTACCCGATAAAAGTCAGTTGATTCATGTCCTCATCCGGTTGTTCGCCGCCGCTTTGCTCGGCGCGGTTATCGGCTACCAGCGGGAAGTTACGAACAAACCCGCCGGGCTGCGGACGCATATTTTAGTAACGCTCGGAACTTGCGTTTTCGTGCTGGCGTGTTCCGGGTCTGGAATGGATTCCGACGGTTTATCGCGCGTCATTCAGGGCATCATAACCGGCATCGGCTTTATCGGCGCGGGTTCGATTCTCAAATTACACGAGGAACGCGACGTCACAGGTTTGACGACTTCAGCGAGCGTTTGGATGGCGGCGGCGGTCGGCGTGGCGGTCGGTTTAGGCGTTTTAGGATTGGCGATACTGGCGACAATTTTAACTTTAATCGTTCTATCGTTTGCCGTAAAACTGGAATCTCAAACTGATAAAAAATGCCGCGAAAAAAATGAAGAAGACTGATGAAAGGCAAAAGTCTTAATTACAAAGTTCTCCGTATTTTCGCGCCGGTTTTGATTTTGACCGGCGTTTTGGGATTCGTTATTCCCGAAGAAAAAGCCTTGACGAGCGGCGCGGCGGCTTACAACGTCTTTCATTTAATTTTCGGCGCAATCGGCTTGCTTGTGCTGCTTCTCAAAAACGAAAATTCGATTCGCCTGTTCAACATCGGTTTCGGTTTGCTCGATTTATATCAAGCGTTCGCCGCCTTCACCAATCTTTTTCCGATTCGCTATTTTCAATGGACGCGCGTTGACGACGCGCTGCACATCGTCATCGGCGCGGGTTTGGTTTTAGTCGGAATTTACGGCTTTCGGAAGGAACGCCGATTTTAGTTCGCGTTTCTTCTCACAAATAACCGACAATGCTAAAATAATCGCTAATGACCGATTGGATAATGAACTTAATCGCGGCGACCGGCTATTTCGGCATCGTCGCGCTGATGTTTATCGAAAACATTTTCCCGCCGATTCCTTCGGAATTTATAATGCCGCTCGCCGGATTTATGGTTACGCAAGACAAATTCTCGTTGTTCGGTGTGATTATCGCGGGAACTTCGGGTTCGATTGTGGGCGCGTTGCCGCTTTATTATCTGGGCGCGAAAGTCGGCGAAGAGCGGCTGAAAAAATTTGCCGAACGACACGGCAGATGGTTGACGCTCGCGCCCGGCGACATCGAACGCGCTAATGGCTGGTTTGAACGGCACGGCGCGAAAGCCGTTTTCTTGTGCCGTCTCGTTCCGGGAATCCGTTCGCTGATTTCGATTCCGGCGGGATTTAACCGAATGAATTTGGGTTCGTTTCTGCTTTTCACGACGATTGGTTCGGGCGTGTGGACGAGCTTTTTGGCTTACGCCGGATATTTTTTGGGAACGAATTTCCGCGAAGTCGGCGAATATCTCGACGTTGCCACTTATTTGGTTTTCGGCACGATTATCGTTTTGTATCTGTGGCGCGTTTTTAATTACAAGAAAGCCTGAATGATGAAAACGCCCGTCGCTGATTCTTGTCAAAAGCGCGGCATTTGTTTAGAATCAATTCACTTTTGAAGTCAACATAAAATTTATGCGAAAGTTTTGTTTAGTCCTTATTAAGCCGTCGCATTATGACGATGACGGTTATGTCATTCAATGGTTTCGCTCGGCGATTCCGGCGAATTCGCTGGCGTGTCTTTACGGTTTGGCGTTGGAATGCGCCGAACAAAAAGTTTTGGGCGAATCGGTTGAGATTGAAATCCACGCTTTTGACGAAACGAATTCTCATATCAATCCGAAAAAAATTGCATCGCTAATCGAAAAAGCCGATGACGGAATGGTGATGCTCGTCGGTGTGCAGTCAAATCAATTTCCGCGTGCGCTCGACATTGCGAAACCTCTGCGCGAAAAAAGTATCAAAACGGCAATCGGCGGTTTTCACGTTTCGGGAACTTTTTCGATGCTGAAAGAACGCGATTCGCACGTCGAAAAGGCTTTGGCAATGGGCATTACGCTGTTCGCGGGCGAAGCCGAAGGTCGGCTCGGACAGGTTTTAATTGACGCTTCACAAAATAAACTGCCGCCGATTTACAATTTTATGGACGATTTGCCGAACATCGAAAACGTCGCCACGCCGCTGCTTCCGGCGGAAAGAGTTCATCTGACGGCGGGCGCGACGACGAGCTTCGATGCCGGGCGCGGCTGTCCTTTTTCGTGTTCCTTCTGCACGATTATCAATGTTCAGGGGAAAAAATCCAGACGGCGTTCGCCCGAAGACATCGAAAAAATCATTCGCGCTAACGTCGCGCAAGGTCTGCATTCATTTTTTATTACCGACGATAATTTCGCCCGTAATAAAGATTGGGAAATAATTTTAGACAAATTAATCGAACTGCGCGAAGTCGAAAAATTAAAAATCAGCTTTATCATTCAGGTTGACACGCTCTGCCACAAACTCGAAAATTTTATCGAAAAATCAAAACGCGCCGGAGTTAAAAGAGTTTTCATCGGCTTGGAAAACATCAATCCCGACAGTCTTTTAGGCGCGAGCAAACGCCAGAACAAAATCACCGATTACCGCCAAATGCTGCTGGCTTGGAAACACGCCGGAATCGTAACTTACTGCGGTTATATTCTGGGTTTTCCGACCGACACACAGGAATCAATTTTGCGCGACATCGAAATTATCAAAAAAGAATTGCCCGTAGATTTGCTTGAATTTTTTTATCTAACGCCGCTGCCCGGCTCGCAAGACCATAAAAAACTGCACGAAGCCGGAATCGAGATGGACGCTGATTTGAATAAATACGATTTGAATCACGCCGTTACCGCGCACCCGAAAATGTCGAAAGAGAATTGGGAGGAAACTTATCGAAAGGCGTGGAAAACTTATTACACCGACGCGCATATCGAAACGGTTCTGCGCCGCGCCATCGCCACCGGAACAAGTCCGGGCAAGACAATGTTTTTTATCACGTGGTTTAACGGCTGCATTGACATCGAAAAAATTCACCCGCTCGAAGGCGGTTTTCTGCGCCGCAAACATCGCACGTCGCGCCGTTCGGGTTTGCCGCTCGAAAGTCCTCTGATTTTTTATCCGAAAAATTTGGCTGAAACCGTTTGGAAACAAGTTCAATGGATTACGCTTTATTCACGGTTGCGCCTGATTTACCGAAAAGTCAGAAACGACCCGAAAAAACTCGAATATATGGATTTGGCGTTAGAGCCGGTTACAGATAATGAAACCGAAACGCGCGAGCTTTTCCAATCGGAAGCGGCGCACAACTTCGTCGAAAAAATAAACCGCAACGAGAAAATCCGGCACGGCGAAATGGTTTGAGTTCAATAAGTTTAAATTTGCGGCTGTGCCGCCTGATGTGCGGAAAGGCTCTGCCTTTTTCCGTCAAGTTTGTCAAAAATAAAGAGGCTGCGCCTCGCGTCGCCGTCAATGTGAGGCACAGCCTCTTTGACATTGAGAGAAGCGTCGCGGAAAGGCAAAGCCTTTCCACACATCAGCGGGCAAAGCCCGAAAAACAACTTTCGCGTAAGGAGAGTAAATACCGAACAATGTCGAATAAAAATAACCGTCGCAATTTTTTGAAGATTTTGGGCGCGACTTCGCTCGGAATCGCGCTTGCGCCGTCGAGTGTTTTCGCCCAGAAACGTAAAAAATCGTGCATCATTATCGGCGCGGGTTTTTCCGGTTTAGCCGCCGCGTATAAATTAAAAAATGCCGGTTGGAACGTCACGGTTTTGGAAGCGCGAGACCGCATCGGCGGGCGCGTTTTTTCGCAGACGTTCGCCGCAAATCCGAATCTGACGTTTGAACTCGGCGCGGAATGGGTCGGCGAGAGCCACGAGCGAATCAAAGCACTTTGCAAAGATTTCAACATTCCTTTGCAGAAACATCAGTTTGAAGATTATCTGCTGCGAGACGGAAAAGTTTCGCGCCCGAACGAATGGAGTTTTTCGCCGTCGGCTAAACAGGCGTTTGAAAAACTTATCAAAGGTTACGATAAACTCAGCGTCGCGCAAAAAACGAATCTCGACCGTTACGATTGGTGGACGTATCTCGAAAAAATCGGCTTTTCCGAAGACGATTTGCGGCTGCGCGATTTGATGGACAGCACCGATTTCGGCGAATCAATCCGCCACGTTTCGGCTTTTGCCGCCGCCGCCGAATACGCCGAATCGAGTCCGAAAAACGAGATGGATTATAAAATGACCGGCGGCAACTCAAGGCTTGCGGAAGAATTTGCCCGCAGAATCAGCGCGGAAAATATCAAACTGAATACGCTCGTTGCGGAAATAAATCAACGCGGCGGAATCGTTACGGTCAAAACCGATGCGGACATTTTCAAAGCCGATGCCTGCATCTGCACCGCGCCGATAAACAGTTTGCTGAAAATAAAATTCAATCCGCCGCTGCCGACGATTCAGTCGGAAGCCGCGCAGAAACTGATTTACGCGCGAATTTGCAAGAACAGCATTTTGTTTGAAAAGCGTTTTTGGAAGAACGAAAACTTTTCGATGGTTTCCGATACGACTTCGCATTTTTATTTTCACAGCACACAGAATCAAACGGGCGAACAAGGAATTTTGACGAGCTACGCGGTCGGCGAAAAAGCGGACGTGCTGGCTTCGCAATCTGACGAACGCCGCCTGAAAATCATCACGCGCGATTTGATTGATTTCAACGAAGACGCGCCGCGATTGGCGAAGGCGATTTCATCTTACGCCTGGCAGCGCGACCGATTTACCGACGGAGCGTATGCGCTGTATCGTCCCGGACAATGGTTCGGCATTCGCCCGATTTTACAGCGTCCGCATCTCAAAGTTCTTTTCGCGGGCGAACATCTCGCCGATTGGCAGGGCTTTATGGAAGGCGCCATCGAAACGGGCGAAGCCGCCGCCGAAAATTTAATTCGGTGAATTATTCAACCGCGAAACACGCGAAAAGCGCGAAATTTAAAGCATAAATTAATATTTCTTTTTAGCGTCTTTCGCGCCTTTCGCGGTTAATTCTTTTCAAAATCCGATTTGCCGCCGGTTTTCGATTCCAATTGGATTTCCGTAATTTGAATGTTCTTCTGCACGGCTTTGCACATATCGTAAATCGTCAGCGCGGCGACCGCAACGGCGGTCAACGCTTCCATTTCCACGCCGGTCTGCGAATCGGTTTTCGCTTCGGCTTCCAAATAAACGCCGTAATCCGCAATCTTTGTTTGAACGTCAACTTTTGAAAGATTAATTTGATGACACAGCGGAATCAGATTCGATGTTTGCTTTGCCGCCATAATTCCGGCGATGCGGGCGATTTCGAGCGGATTGCCCTTCGGATTTTCTTTTGATTTTAAAATTTCGATGGTTTCCTTCGACAGCAAAACTTTGGCGGACGCGACGGCTCGCCGCGCGGTCGTTTCTTTGCCCGCCACGTCAACCATTTTTATTTTTCCCTGCGCGTCGAAATGTGAAAGTGCCATAAGTTGATTGATTGTTAATTTTTTCTCGCCTTGAAAATCAAAGTATTCCCGCCGAGCAAAACTTCATTGGAATTTAATTCGTCAGTCCAACGCTCCTGACGTTTCTTCGCCGAATTAAAATGCGCCGCCAGTTTAATCAACCAGACGAACGGCGAATAAGCCCAAGAG
>JAJAYR010000232.1 GCA_026786155.1 Pyrinomonadaceae bacterium | reverse complement strand
CTGGGCTATAATGTTAGTCGCCTACGGCGACAAGCACAAAAATTCAGTTCTGCGTAAGGTGAGTTAATAAATTATGGCTAAAACAAAATTCGAATCCGTCAACGCCGAATCGGTCAAAGATTTATTGCAGTTGATGACGGCTTACCAGCGTTCAAACGTGCTTTTCACGTTCGTCGAATTAGAAATCGCCGAAACTTTGAACGATAAAAGTTTGTCCTCGGCGGCAATCGCCGAAATAAAGAAAATTGATAAATTGGCAATGGAAAGATTTTTGAACGCCGCCGTTATAATCGGTTTGTTAAAGAGAAAAAACAAACTTTTTTCCAATACCGCAATGACCGAAAATTTTCTCATCGGAGAAAAAGAATTTTATCTCGGCGGGCAGATAAATCGCCATCGAAAGCGCAGTTCAAAAGTTTGGGCGAAACTGACGAAAAATTTGAAAGATTGGCAATACGGCGGCGATGGAAAAACCAATCCCGACAAATCCGACCAGGGCGCGAAAGCGATGGCGGAACAGCACAATCTCGCGCTTTTACACGGTTTTGCGCTCGCCGAAGCGTTTGATTTTTCAGAATACAAGAAAATTCTCGATCTCGGCGGCGGCACGGGCGCGAGTTCGATTGCGCTTTGCCAAAGTTTCCCGAATCTTCAATCAATCATCTTTGAATTACCGGAAAACGTCGAGATTGCGGAGAAATTTATCGCCGACAATAATTTAACCGACCGCGTTCAAACCGTCAGCGGCGATTTCAAAAGAGACGCTTTGCCAAAAGATTTCGACGCAGTTTTGCTCGCCAATTTTATGTCGGTCGCCGCTGCCGCCGACAATATAAAACTTCTCAAAAAAATTTACAAACAACTTCCCGAAAGCGGCGTTTGTATTTTGAGCGGCTGGATAATAGACGATTCGCATCTCGCGCCGCAAATTTCGGTTTTATTTTGTCTCGAAGATATTTGCTGGAACGCGCCGGATGTCGAACGCGACGAGAAAATTTACACCGAATGGCTGAAAGAAACGGGTTTTACGAAGATTAAATGCGAAACTTATCTCGAACCGACGAAAATGCTTTATGGCTTTAAGGAATAAATTTACAAAATCGTCCAAACCGCCCAGAGCGAAACGATTGAAATGACAATCCACAAAATAACGCCTTGCAAAAGCGGTTTAACGCCGACTTTTTTCAAAGTTTCGCGCGAAAGCGACGCGCCGATAAGAAACAGCGTAACGGTCAAACCGGCTTTCGCCAGATTAACGAGTGAATCGAAAATGCTCGGAATAATAATACTCGGCGCATAAGTTCTGACGATGGTTGCCGCCAGAAAAAGAAATATAAACCACGGAATCGCTACTTTTAATTTTTTGTCGCTGTTTTTGTCGCGGTAAAGATACGAAAAAAACAACGCAATCGGCGCAATCCAGAGGGCGCGGGCGAGTTTGACGGTCGTCGCAATCGCCAACGCTTCGCCGCCGAATTTGGTCGCCGCGCCGACGACCGAAGAAGTGTCGTGAATCGCAATCGCCGACCACACGCCGAACTGATTTTCGGTCATACCGAGCGCGTGTCCAATCACCGGAAAAATAAAAAGCCCGATTGAATTCAGGATAAAAATCGTTCCCAAAGAGACCGAAGTCTCCTCCGCATCGGCGTTGATCGAAGGTGCAACCGCCGCAATCGCGCTGCCGCCGCAAATCGCCGTTCCCACCGCAATCAGCGTCGAAGTTTTCGGGTTGATTTTCAGCAGTTTGCCGAGTAAATAGCCGAGCATCAGCGTTCCGAAAATCGTCGCCATCGTGAATAGAATTCCGTCTTTTCCGGCTTTGATGACGCTCGTCAGGTTCATTCCGAAACCGAGCAGCACGACGGAAAATTGCAGCAAAAATTTAGTGTATTTTTTGGTTGATTCGGGAAATGGATTGCCGATTGTCAGAGCCATTGCCAAACCGAGCGCGAGTGCCATCGGCGGCGATACGAACGGTGTCAAACAGGCGGCGAGCAACAGAAAAAAGATTAGTTTTTGCCACGACATAAAAGATAAACGAAAAAGGGATAATACTTGATTTACAAGATATTATCCATTATCCATTTTTCACTTGAACTTATTTCGCTTTGCCTTGATTGGCAACCGCCTCCTGCGCGGCTTTAATCGCTTCATTGTCGCCGAGATAATAGCTTTTCGTCGGTTTCATAGCGTCGTCGAATTCATAAACGAGCGGAATTCCCGTCGGAATGTTTAATTTTACGATGTCGTCGTCGGAAATCCCGTCGAGATATTTGACCAGAGCGCGAAGCGAATTGCCGTGCGCGGCGATTATCAGTCGTTTGCCTGCTTTTATTTTGGGCAAAATCTCTGTTTCATAATACGGCACGACGCGCTCGACCGTGTTTTTCAAGGCTTCGGCTGGCGGAAATTTTCCGGCTTCGATTTCGGTGTAACGCGCATCTTTGCCCAAATATCTCTCGTCCGATTCGTCTAAAAGCGTCGGCAAAATGTCGTAACTCCTGCGCCAGATTAAAACTTGTTCTTCGCCGTATTGCGCGGCGGTTTCGGCTTTGTCCAAACCCTGCAAACCGCCGTAATGACGCTCGTTGAGCAGCCACGATTTCGTTTCGGGAATCCACATCAAATCCATTTCGTCCAATACAATCCAGAGCGTTCTGATGGCGCGTTTCAGAACCGATGTGTAGGCTTCGTCAAACGTAAAACCTTCGGCTTTCAGCAACTTGCCCGCCGCCAGTGCTTCTTCTCTGCCTTTTTCGGACAAGTCAACATCCTTCCAACCCGTGAACCGATTTTCCTTGTTCCATTCGCTTTCGCCGTGTCTGATTAAAACTAATTTACGCATGATTTTTTAATTTTTCGTCCCGGATTTATTATTCAACAGTTTTTGCGCTTCGCCAACTAAATAAAGCGAGCCGGTTACGCAAATCAAGTTTTCGGCGGCGGAAATTTCCTTCGCCAGTTTTAACGCGGCTTGGACGGTTTCGGCTAGAAAAACATTTTTTTCGTCGAAATTTGTCGGCACGAATTTTACTAAATCTTCAGTTTTCATCGAGCGCGGATTTTTCGGTTCGGTCAAAATCAACTTCGCCGCTTTCGGAAATAAAATCTCCGCCATTTCCGCCAAATCTTTCTCACGCATCGCGCCGAAAATCATTGTTATCGGCTGTTTGATAAATTCATCTAAAAATTCTTTCAACGCTTTTGCACCGGCGACATTGTGCGCTCCATCAAACCAAATCCCGTCGCAGAATTCCAAACGCCCTTTGTGCCGCGCATTTTTCAAACCGAACGTGATATTTTCGTTCGATATTTTGAAATTAAAATTTTGGAGCGTTTCGGCAATCGAGATTGCCAGCGATGCGTTGGTCAATTGATGTTTGCCGTTCAACCCGGAAACTACATTTTGATAACTGCTGTTTGCCGTCTTAAAATCGGCGGAAATCAAAAATTCAGATTTCTTCAACTCATTTTTTTTGACGATTATTTCCGTCGTCGCCAAAATCGCCGTCACGCCGACTTCACGACATTTTTCTAAAATTACTTTTTCAGCTTCCCTATTTTGCGGCGCGACGATAACTTTCGTATCTTCCCGAATAATCGCCGCTTTTTCCGCCGCGATTTCCGTTAAAGTCTCGCCCAAAATTTCCTGATGGTCGTAATCAATCGGTGTAATTGCCACAATTTCCGCTTTTGCGGCGGTCGTCGCGTCAAATCTGCCGCCCAAACCCGTTTCCAAAATCGCCAACTCGATTTTCGCTTCGGCAAACACGCTCAAAGCAATCGCCGTTACCTGTTCAAAAAATGTCGGAACGAATTCGAGTTCGCCCACTTCGACTAATTGTTCGGAAATTTCTCTAACTTTCGTTGCGTATTTCGCAAAATCTTTTTCGGAAATTTCCGCGCCGCCGATTTTGATTCTTTCGGTGATTGAAACGAGATGCGGCGAAGTGTAAAGTCCGGTTTTAATGTTCGCCGAAACGCAGATTGCATCGAGAAAAGCGCACGTCGAACCTTTACCGTTCGTTCCGGCAACTTGAACTTTCAGATAATTATTTTGCGGATTGCCGAGCGTGGCGAGCAGTTTCGTGATGTTTTCGAGACCGAGTTTCATCGTCGAAACTTCGTTGCCGAGACCATAAAGATATTCGAGAGATTCGTTGAAGTTCATTCTACCAAATTGTTTGAATGCCGCAGGCTTGAATTTTCGCGTCAGCAGTTATCATTCGCCGGGGATTCAAAATACCAAATGATGATGTGTGTATCGGCGGCAACGCTGGACATAAATTTAATTTTCGGAATCTTCTTTTCCCAAACCTTGCCAGATTTCGCGGCGTTCTTTTTGCAAATCTTCCAATGTCAAAGTCGGAAAGTTCTCGTCTTTCGCCGAGCCGCGCAATTTTTGAAAACGCGAACGCCGATTTTTATTATTAAGTTCGTCAAGCAGCCGCCGAACTTTGGCTTGTTCGACAGGCGTTAATTCGCGGACGGATTCTAAAACTCCGGTCAGACTCATAAATTGAATTCTACATTATTTGATTTCTGGGTTCATCATAAAATCGAGCAAACGAATAATTGTTTCGCGCATTTCTCTTCTATCCACAACCATATCGAGCATTCCGTGTTCCAATAAAAATTCCGAACGCTGGAAACCTTTCGGCAACTTCTGGCGAATCGTCTGTTCGATAACACGCGGTCCGGCGAAACCGATTAACGCTTTCGGTTCGCCGATGATGACATCGCCGAGCATCGCAAAACTCGCGGTTACGCCGCCGGTCGTCGGGTCGGTTAAAACGGAAATAAACGGCAGCCGCGCGTCGTGAAACTGCGCGAGCGCGGCGGAGATTTTCGCCATCTGCATCAGCGAATAAGTTCCTTCCTGCATTCGCGCACCGCCGGAAGCCGCGAAAATTATCACCGCGCCGCGCTTCTCCAACGCTCTTTCAATCAGCCGCGTAATTTTTTCGCCGACCGCCGAACCCATCGAACCGCCGATAAACGACATATCCATCGCGCCCGCGTAAGTCAGATGCCCGCCGACCGTTCCCGTTCCCGACACAATCGCTTCGGGCAAACCCGAAGATTTTTTCGCCGCTTCAAGG
>JAJAYR010000231.1 GCA_026786155.1 Pyrinomonadaceae bacterium | reverse complement strand
GCTTTTCACTTCCGAAAGTGAAACCGCTGCGCGGTCAGATGATTGCGTTCCAAACCGCCAAACGACTTTTTCCACGGGTAATTTACAGCCCGCGCGGTTATCTCGTGCCTCGTCTCGACGGGCGAATTTTAGTCGGCGCGACGGTGGAAGATGTCGGTTTCGACAAAGAAACGACCGAAGCCGGAACGAAACTTCTGCGCGACAACGCTTTGGAAATCGCGCCGGGTTTGATTAACTTAAATATCGTCGAAAAATGGGCGGGATTGCGACCGTTCGCGGCGGACGGACTGCCGGTTTTGGGCGCGTTTCCCGAAATCGAAAATCTTTTTATCGCCACCGCGCATTATCGTAACGGGATTTTGCTCGCGCCGAAAACGGCGGAAATTATGGCGGATAAAATCATCGAAAACGCCGAATCGAAATATCTGGAAACATTCAGTCCGCGCCGGTTTCGGACGGCGAAGGCATAATAAATTATGTATCAACTTTTTATAGTTTTTTTATTTTTATCAATTTTGAGCGTCGGTAGTTTTGCTCAATCGCGCCGCGCCGGGGCGACCGCGCAAATAGCGGGCAATCCGACCGCGACGGCGATGAACGATTCAACCGCGAAACAGCTTTTTGAGGAAGCGAACGGTTACGCCAAAATGAAATTCGCCGATTTCGAGAGCAAAAAAATCCCGTTCAATGATAACCTTCTGAAATTCACCTACCGGGAACAAAAACAACTTGCGGCAAAATACGCGGCGATGCTGGCGACGCGCCCGAATTTGACGGGCGAAGACGTTTATTATCTGGCAATGCTCAATTGGCTGGCGGATAATTCGGAAAAGGCGACCGAGAATTTTCAAAAGTTTTTGACGACGGAAAATCCGCCCGCCGAGCGATTGCAGACGGCGCGTTCGGTGATTGTCGTCGTTTCCGCGCGAAATAAAAACTTTGACGAAGCGGAAAAACTGCTGGGTGAATACTTAAAAAACGACCCGATAAAACTGACCGAACGCGCCCGGATGGAAAGCGAGTTGGCGAAAAGTTACCGCGCCGAAAAGAATTTCTCGAAAGCCGCCGCGCACGCCGAAGAAGCCTATCGCGCGACCAAAGCCGTGTTTCAGGATTCGGCTTCCCGCGCTCGCGGCATTGACCAACTGCTTGATTCGGGAATGACGGTTTATGAGATTTACCGCGCCGGCGGCAAACCAAAGGAAGCCGCAAACGCGCTCGAAGATTTGCGAAAAACCGCCGCTTTTGTTAGTTCTTCCGCGCTTTATTACACGGCGATTGACGAAAATATAAAATACTTGATTGCCACTAATCGCAAACCGCTCGCGCTGCAAATGTACGCCGCTTCGTTCGCGCAAATCGAAAAGGATTTCACGGCGAAACCGCTTCAGGAAGATGTTTCGCGTCGTTTGAAAAGGCGCGAGAAACATTATAAATTACTCGGTGAAATCGCGCCGGAACTCGCCGCGATTGACAGTTGGCTGGGCGAAAATCCGCAGACTTTGACCGGCTTGCGCGGCAAAGTCGTGCTGCTCGATTTTTGGGCGACGTGGTGCGGTCCGTGCCTCGCGGCGTTTCCGAGTTTAACCGAATGGCACGAAACCTTTAAAAAAGACGGCTTGGAAATTCTCGGCGTAACCAAATACAACGGCGAAGCCGAAGGTTTTTCGGTTGATAAGCCGACGGAAATCGAGTTTCTCAAACGCTTCAAAAAAGCCCATCGGCTGCCGTATCAGTTCGCCGTCGCTAAAGACAATACGAATCAGACAACTTACGGCGCGGGCGCGATTCCGACGACCGTCTTGATTGACCGCCAAGGTGTGATTCGCTACGTCGAAACCGGTACGAGCGCGAACCGCGAAGAAGAAATCCGCGGAGAAATCCAGAAACTTTTAGCGGAAAAATAGTTCAGGTTCAAGGTTCAAGGTTTCAGGTTCAAAGCTAGTTAAATCCTGAAACCTGAAACCTTGAACCTTGAACCTGAAACCTAAACTTTTGAATGTTAGAAAAATCGAAAACTCAAACCTTCTACGACCGCATCGCCGACGTGCATAATTTAGTGCTGCGAATCAACGGTTATCGAAGGTCAGTAGCGAAATATCTCAGATCGCTCGATTTAGATTTGGACGAAAATTCGCTCGTTTTAGACGCGGGAAGCGGAACAGGCATCGTTACGCTGGGTTTCCAAAGCGCGGGTTTTCGACCGAAAAAAAGCATCGCGCTCGATTTGTCTTTCAATTCGCTGAAAGTTGCCCGCGAACAATTTGAAAAAGACAAAAAGACCGACGCGAGCAACATCGCCGCTGTGCAGGGAAATGTTCTGGAATTGCCGTTTGCGGACGAAACTTTCGATTTGATTTTAACCTGCGGCGTACTGGAATATGTGCCGCTCGAAGCCGGTTTAGCGGAGTTGGCGCGGGTTTTGAAACCGGGCGCGAAACTCGTTTTGATTCCTGTCAAACCTTCGTTCGTCGGTTCGGTTTTGGAAATTTTATATAACTTTAAAACGCATTCGGTCGAAAAAACCGAAGAGATTGCGCGGCGTTGGTTTAATATCGTCGGCAATTACAAATTTCCGTTCAATGAACCGATTAGCTGGTCGAAAGTAATTTTTCTGCTGGAAAAAAAGTGAATTTCGAGAAACCTCTCATCATCGCGCACCGCGGCGCGAGCGCGTCTGCGCCGGAAAACACTTTCGCCGCCTTTCAAAAAGCGATTGACAACGGCGCGGACGGCATCGAATTCGACGTGCGTTTATCGAAAGACGGCATTCCCGTCGTTTTTCACGACGCGGATTTAAGGCGTTTAGCGAAAATCAAAAATCGCGTCGCTGATTTGACCGCCGAAGAATTAAGCCGGATTGATGTCGGCAGTTGGTTTAACAAAGCCTTTCCAAACCGCGCCGACAGCAGATTCTCCGCTGAAACCATTCCCACATTAAAGCAATTGCTGGATTTTTTATCAGGTTGCAAAGGCTTGATTTACATCGAATTGAAAGGCAAAGAAACGATTACTGCCGAACTCGCCGAAGCCGTCTGTAATTTAATCAAACGAACAAATTTGCTGCCGAACATCATCGTCAAAAGTTTCAAACTCGAAGGCGTGAAAATCGCCAAACAACTGCTGCCCGAAGTTCGCACCGCCGCGCTGTTCGAGCCGAAAGTTTTGACAATTCTGCGAAAAAAAACACAAATTTTGGAAGCCGCGCGAAAATATAACGCCGACGAAATTTCGATTCATTATTCATTAGCGACCGAAAAGTTTGTGCGAAAGGCGCGGGAAATGGGTTTTTCGATTGTCATCTGGACGGCGGACAATCCCGTCTGGGTCAAACGCGCCTTCGATTTCGGAATCAAAGCTATTATCACCAACACGCCCGCGCAGATTTTAGCCGAACGCGATGAAATTTTGAACAAGTCGAATGCGTAGGACTTTTTCACCACAGAGACGCAGAGACACAGAGAAAATCAAGCGATTTTGACTAAATTTACTCAATTCACGGTTTAAAAATCCTTCAAAAACTCGGTGTCTCTGTGCCTCTGTGGTGAAATTTCTCTTTTAATCCCGGAGACCAATTAAAATTCGGCAATCAATTCGGCGGGCGCGTCGCTCGTTTCCGCCGCTTGCCATTCTTCGAGCGAATCGTAAATCGGCGAATCGAATTCGACCAGCGATTTGATTTCGATGCCTTCGATTTCCTTCGGCGCGGTTTCAAATTTGATGATTGCGCTGAATCCGACGACCTTCGCGCCGAGATTCGTCAAAAGTTCGTAAGTTTCCCGCAAGGACGAACCCGACCGCACGATGTCGTCCACGACGATGCATGGATTGATGTCGAAATTTTTAATATATTCGGGAAATTGCCGCCTGCCGTTTTCCCGCGTCGCCCAATAAATCTGCTCACCGCCCAAAGCGTCGCGCATACTGAACGCCACAGGAATGCCGTCCGCGCTCGGACTGACGACGGCGATGCGCGGCAGATGGCTGGCGGTAATCGTGTCCATCCGAAATTTGCGGCTCAACCCGACGGCTAAAATTCGCGCGTTATCGGAAAAATGAAACGCCATCGGGACTTTAAAGTAATGCGACGAATGCCGTCCGCGTCGGCTGACGAAATGCCCGCAGCGGTAAGCACTCGTTTTCTGCAAAATCTGCATCACCGCTTCCGGCGAGGGAATTAAATTGACCATTTTTGATTTTTGTTGACTGGTAAAATTAAATTCAAGTTCGATAAACTCGATAATCAATTTTCGCAAAAATGTTGTCGCAGCGTTCGCTGGCGGTGAGCATTTAAGCGGCTTGTTTTTCGCGGGAAAAGTGCGCGGCGATGATTCGATTGGCTTCCGTTTCGGAGATTTCTTCTAAAAGTCCGTCCAGTAAATCGCTGTAGAGAGTATTATCTTGCTGCCATCCGCTTTTGGGAAAATACGTTTCGTCAATGTAACCGGGCTTACCGCCGAAGCGTCCGAGTTTTATTGCTTCGCCTGTTTCATCATCTTTCATAATCACGTATTTCATATTTTTGTTACTCCTTTCGGTATCAAAATACTCTTGGAAAATTCAACCATCATTTGAATAATTTCATTTTTTCTGACAGCCGAAGTTTTCGCCGAGACTGCTTCTTTGTAAAGAGTGTGCGTTTTCATTTTTAGCTGAAAACTTTCTTTTGTATGAAATTGTAACTCGAATTTTTGTCCTTGTGAAGAAATTATCGTCGCGTTTATGCCTCGATAGCCGGTGTCGTATTTAGTTTCGACATTTCTCCAAGCGTTCCAAATTTTGTTTTTGGGAATTACAAAACCTTTTCTTTTCAACTTCTCTAATAATTGCCCCAAGTCAAAGACATAACTTTCAAACGACAAGATAAATGTGTAGCGTAAAGCGTCATTGATTTTTTCAATTTGCAATTTAAACGCTTTCTCAATGGCTTCATCCGGCAGATAACCCGC
>JAJAYR010000230.1 GCA_026786155.1 Pyrinomonadaceae bacterium | reverse complement strand
GCGCGAGCCGTTCCGGTGGCGATTCAATCTAAAGCTGAATACCGCCGGATTGAAGCTGAATTTAACCGATTGCACAAAGAGCTTCTGTCGCCCGAAGAAGTCAGGCTTTTCGACTTGCTGGCGGACTTGCTGGAAAGCTATGAACGCCGAACGCTGCCGCCTTTAGAAGCATCTTCGCCGCTCGACACTTTGAAATTCTTGATGTCGGAAAATGATTTGAAACAAAAAGACATCGTTGAGTTTTTCGGCTCGCAGGGCGTGGCATCGGAAGTTTTGAACGGAAAAAGAGCCATCAGCAAAAGTCAGGCGAAAAAACTCGGCGAAAGATTTGCGGTAGCGGCTGATTTGTTTATTTGATTGAGGCGGATTCGGCAGGAAAAAGTAATATCACATAAAAAGCCGACGCGAAAATCTTTCGCGTCGGCTTTTTTGATAAAACATTTCTAGTTCAAGTTTAATCGTTCAAACGAATCGAGCCGATCATATTGCGAAAAGCCGAATTATAACTCGACGATTCGTTTTCGGGCGCAACGGTGATGACGTAGAACAAGTCTCCGTTTCGCAGTTGCGTCGTATAAACCGTCGTAACTTCGGTGCGATTCGTAACCGGCGAACGTCCCGACAAAACGGCGGCGTAAGCGGTTCTGCCGCTGACGGTCGTTCGCGCGGCGTTTGAACGCTGGCTCAAATAATCGTTGCTCTGCAAAAGACTTTCGACATATTGCTGGCTTGCCTGCGCTAAATTATTGCTTTGCGGGCGCGTCGTGCCGACGAGTGCGCCGTGCGTAATGCCCTGGTCGCCGTAAGCTCCGGCGGGCGCAATCCACAGTTCGCTGTCGTTCGGAAATTCCTGCCAGTTGTTCGGAATGTTCATCTGAATCGCGCTGCTGCTCGAAATCGCTTTGGTGCGCGTGGACGGCACGGCAACGCGCGTCGAATATCTGCCGTTGGCAATCGGGCTTTGGCTTCCCTGTCCGTTCGGATTAGTCGGTGCGTTTTGCCCGATTTCCGCCATTGATTGGGCGCGGGGCATTCGTTTCAGTTTGCTTTGAATGCGTTCAAACTGCGCCGTATTTCCGACCGGATTATTGACGCGCAAAAGCTGTGCTTCACGATTGATATTTTCGTAGCGATTGCCCGGATTCGGATGACTGCTCAACCATACGGGACCGCGTGAACCGCCGCCGCTTTCGCGTTCAATCGTGCGGAACATATTCGCCAAATCGCGCGGGTCGTAACCGGCGTTCGCCATAATCTGCGCTCCGAGAATATCGGCTTGCGTTTCATATTCGCGGCTGTAACTTGTAATAATCGCGCCCGAACCGATTTGTCCGGCGGTCTGCGCGATTCCGCCGAGCGTCCCGCCCAAAATCGCGCCTAAAATCGCGCCGCCGATAGCGGGCAATTGCGCCGTCGGATTCTGCGCTTTGGTTGCTCCGGCAGTTCCGTGCCGCAAAGCGACGTGCGCGATTTCGTGCGCCATCACGCCCGCCATTTCGCCTTCTCTGGCGGCGGCTTCAATCATTCCGCGATTGACGAACATCGGTCCGCCCGGCAGCGCGAAGGCGTTGATGTCGCGGGCGTTGACGATTTTGAAAGTGTAATCGAAACTCGGCTGCCGGAACTCCGGCGGAATGGTGCGGACGAGCCGTTCGCCGACCTGCGCGAGGTAGCGCGTCGCTTCCGCGTCGTTCAAAATCGGCATCTGTTGTTCGACCTGCCGCGCCGCGTCGCGTCCGGCTTTCACGTCGTCCTGAACCTTGTATTTATTCTTCGGCATCGAAATGCGCGTCTGCCCGATTGCCGCCAGCGGCATCATCACCATCGTCCAAACCAAAGCGACTGCCGCCAGGTGCTTGCCCAAAATAATTTTTCTCATTTTTCTCCTCCCAAAATTCATCTGCTTTTCATCGAAATCTTTTGCAGTTTAGGTAAAACTTGCCAAACAAACTAACGAAAGCGGCTTTTTGATGTTTTTTCCGGCTCCAAAAGTTTGCCGCGATTTGAAAGACAAAGCACAGCAGCCGAGATGCCCTCTGCAATTTTTCAGAGGCTGACGTTCGGTTTCGGCGGATCTTTCTGCTTTTCGGATTGACGGGAAATCGGAAATGGCGTGAAAATTAAAACGAGGGCGGATGATTCAGGCGAACCGTCCGCAGACAACTTGCGTTTCGGGCGGCAAGTCTAGTGCTGCCGGTTTTTCAACGGTTTAACACGGTGAAATTCGGCAGGTTCTTCGACGGAGAGCGGCTGCAGAACATCTTTAATTTTGCCGATTAAAGTCGGCACATCGCTGTTTTCAATTTTTTCCTTGAATTTCCTTTCAACCAAAAAAGTCAACGCGAGTTCGTTACCTAACTCATTTATCAAGTCCATACATTTTTTTAGCTTCAAATAGGTTTGTATGATTGTATACGCAAATCAAAATTTTGCAAAAGCCATGTATTAACAAGGGTCTATGGTGGCAAAAGTGAATTAGGAATTCTCTAACTCCTTTTATCAAAATGATTTTAGACAAAAAGAAAAGCGATGAAATTTCAAGAGAACCAAATTCTATTTTCGTAGTTTTTCTTAATACCGTACAACTTAGCCGACACTAAAATTTCAGTGCTTGAAGATTGTCCGCCGATTCCCTTTTTCTACCATAGACCCATTAATAATTTAGTTGGAATGAAGTTAGCTTACCCGAACAACACTAGAAGAGTGTTAACTATATGTTAAATTTACAATCATGGAAATTAATAATTCTCAAATTTAAGTGTAGTATAATCTGATGTGATCGAAAATTTCGGCTACAATCAGAAAGGAAATTTGACTAATTTATATTTGTAAAAAAGGTTTCCGGTATTATTTTGTTTAAATTCAGCGTGGGTAGAAAATCAATGTCAACTAAATATTCTTCCGGTAAGAAAATAATCTTTGTATTTTTAATTTTTACAGTCGTCTGCGGATTAGCTTGCAGCCAACAGCCAATCGGACAGAGTAATAATTTAACCGGCAGCAGCGGGAGCGGCACAGTGAGTTTGCTTGGTAAAGGAGCGAGTTTTCCAGACCCGATTTATAAAAAATGGGTTAGTGAATACGGCAAAGTTAACCCAAATATCAGAATTGATTATCAATCGGTTGGTTCCGGTGCCGGACAAAAGGCGCTGCTTGATAAGACGGCTGATTTCGGGGCTTCGGACGAAGCCATGAGTGATGAAGATTTAAAGAAAGGCGACGGCGAAATTTTGCATATTCCAACCGTTTTGGGAGCGGTTGTAATTACCTATAATTTGGCGGATGTCAAAGAACCGCTCAAACTCTCCGCCGAAACTATTTCCGATATTTATCTCGGGAACATTAAAAAATGGAATGACGAGCGCATTAAAAAGGACAATCCGAATCTGACTTTGCCCGACACCGATATTCTTCCCGTTTATCGCGCTGATTCAAGCGGAACTTCCGCAGTCTTTACCGATTTTCTCTCAAAGACCGTTCCGGCGTGGAAAGAAAAAGTCGGTGCTAATAAACAACCGAGTTGGATTACGGGCGTCGGAACAGGCGCGCCGCGCAACGACGGCGTGATGGGGCAAGTCAAACAAACGCCAAATTCCATCGGTTACGTCGAGTTGACTTTTGCAAAAGCCAACAATCTGCCGACAGCGCAAATTAAAAATAAAGCGGGAAATTTTGTCGAAGCCTCGCTGGAAGGCGTTTCGGCGGCGGCGGCAAGTTCGGTCGGTCAGATGCCTGAAGATTTGCGTGTTCAAATCACCAACGCCGAAGGCGAAAACGCTTATCCGATTGCCAGTTATACTTATATTTTGGTCTATAAAAATCAGCCGGATGCCGGGAAAGGAAAAACATTGGCGGACTTTTTATGGTGGGCGATTCACGACGGGGAAAAATTTACCAAAGATTTGCACTACGCGCCTCTGCCGACTGAGATAGTCAAAAAAGCCGAAGCTAAAATCAATTCGATGACGGCTGGCGGCAAACCTTTACGTCAATAAGCACGGAGAAAACCATTTTGTCACAAACAGGAACAGTCGGCGATAAAGTATTTCGCGTAATCTTGTTTATCACCGCCGCGATTATTTTGCTAATTGTGGCGGTGATGATTTTTATGATGGTGCTGAACTCTATGCCGACAATTCGGCAATTCGGGTTCGGCTTTTTGACGGGACGCGAATGGAAGCCCGCGCTGAGCGAATTCGGCGCGCTTCCGTTTATCTACGGCACAATTGTTTCTTCTCTTATCGCTCTGATAATTTCCGTGCCGATTTCACTCGGCATCGCTATCTTTCTGGTTGAACAAGCACCGAAGAAAATCGCTACGCCGATTGCTTTTATGGTCGAACTTCTCGCGGCAATTCCTTCAGTCGTCTATGGACTTTGGGGGATTTTCGTTCTCGCGCCGTTTGTCCGTAATTATTTAGGTGTTTTTCTGGAAAATTATCTGGGCTGGCTGCCGCTTTTTCAAGGTCGCCTGACGGGAATCGGAATGTTGACGGGCGGAATAATTCTGGCTTTGATGATTACGCCGATTATCACGGCGGTGGTGCGCGATGTTTTCGAAGCCGTCCCGACAACGCAGCGTGAAGCCGCGCTCGCGCTCGGCGCCACCAAATGGGAAACAACGCAAATCGTTCTCGGCAACGCATCGTCGGGGATTGCAGGAGCGGTGGTGCTTGGACTCGGACGTGCGCTCGGCGAAACGATGGCGGTAACGATGGTGATTGGAAATTCGCCGCAAATTTCCGCTTCGCTTTTTGAACCGGCTTACACGATTGCGTCGGTTCTCGCGGCGAACTTCGCCGAAGCCACCGACCGGCTTTATCTCAGCGCGTTAATTGAAATCGGCTTGGTTTTATTTTTAGTAACATTTGTTGTCAATGCTCTCGCCAAACTTTTGATATTGAGCGTGACGAGAGGCAGGGCGAGCGCGAAGCATACGTAAATGTCGAACAAAGAATCTGCTCATCGCAAAAGAAAATTTATCAGCGGTTTAATGACGACGCTGACCGCCGCGTGCGCGGTTTTTGCGATTGTCATTTTGCTGATAATTCTCTCATACATCGCCGTTCGCGGAATTACATCGATTAATTTAGAGTTTTTGGTTGACACGCCGAAACCGGTCGGCGAAGGCGGCGGCATCGGCAACGCGATTGTCGGCTCGGTTATGATGACTTTGCTGGCAACGCTAATCGGTCTGCCGATTGGCATCGGCGCGGGCGTTTATATGGCGGAGTTCGGTAATAATTGGTTTGGCAGTACGGTTCGTTTCATATCCGATACTTTAATCGGCATCCCTTCAATCATCATTGGAATTTTTATTTATACATTGGTTGTTTTGCCGATGGGCAGGCAATCGGGTTTAGCGGGCGGACTTGCCCTGGCGATAATTATGATTCCGATTGTCGCCCGCACCACCGAAGAAATGATTCGGCTGGTGCCTAATTCGATGCGCGAAGCGGCGCTCGCGCTCGGTGCGCCGCAGTGGAGGGTAATTTGGAATATCGTTTTGCCCGCCGCCTCCGCCGGTATTGCCACAGGTGTTATGTTGGCGATTGCGAGAATATCGGGCGAAACCGCGCCGCTGCTTTTCACAGCCTTGAACAGCCGGTTTTACAATTACTTTTTCGACCAGCCGATGTCATCTCTGACCGTTCAAATTTACAATTACGCAACCGGACCTTTTGATATTGAACATAATATGGCATGGGCGGCGACGCTTATTCTGGTTGGGCTTATTCTTACCATCAATATCGCGGTTCGTTATTTGACGCGCAAGAGATTTTAGTAATTTTAGGATTATGCCAAGCAAAATCAGCATTTCAAATTTGAATTTCTATTACGGCAAAGAGCAGGCTCTTTACGATATTTCGCTGGAAATTCCCGCCCGCGAAGTGGTCGCTTTTATCGGTCCTTCGGGTTGCGGCAAATCAACTTTTTTACGCACCTTGAATCGGATGAACGACACTATCCCGATTGCCAGAGTTGAAGGATCGGTATTGATTGACGGAAAAGATATTTACGCGCCGGGAACGGATGTGGTTGCTTTGCGGCGCAAAGTCGGAATGGTTTTTCAGAAATCGAATCCGTTCCCAAAATCAATTTATGAAAACGTGGCGTATGGCATTCGCATTAATCGGATGCACAAAAACAAAGCCGATTTAAAGGAAAGAGTTGAAAAAGCCTTAAACGACGCCGCACTGCTCGGTGAAGTCAAAGACCGTATGAACACTTCGGCGTTCGGGCTTTCCGGCGGACAGCAGCAGCGTTTATGTATCGCCCGCGCGCTCGCCGTGCAGCCGGAGGTTGTTTTGATGGACGAACCGGCTTCCGCGCTCGACCCGATTGCGACGCAGAAAATCGAAGAACTCATCGTTGAATTGAAAAAACAATATACAATCGTCATCGTGACGCATAATATGCAGCAAGCGGCGCGGGTTTCAGACCGCACCGCATTCTTTATGCTCGGCAAACTCATCGAATTTAATGCGACGCAGAAAATTTTCACCAACCCGGACGAAAAAATGACGGAAGATTATGTGACAGGCAAATTCGGTTGATTTTATTCTGAAACGCATGACTCGCCTTTTTCGCAGAAAATCCAGCCGGATTTCGAGTTTGTTTTGACATCGTACCAAGTTCCGTCATTTGTTGTCGGAACTCCAAACTTTCTTATAAAATTATTTTGTCCCATTACTTACAAAAGTTTTTTTGTGAATGTTTTGGTAAAAAATCTGCAGTCAAAAAAATAACGGAAGATAAATTAAGTAATGATTAGACTTTCTCAATATTAAATTTTTTGGCATCTCAAATTGCAAATTGCAGAAGACAAATCTCTAGTGCCAAACAATTTCTAAACCGCAATTTGTAATTCACCGACCAAGTAATTTTCGAGAAAGTCCTAATTTACATATATTTAATTCAACTGCGCCTTTATAATGTGCTAAATTACTAAAAATGGAACATCGAATTATAGACCAGCAGCTAGACCTTTTGCGCGACAAACTCCTTTTGCTCGGCGGCACGACCGAAACGGCTCTGCAGAGAGCGATGCGGGCTTTGATTGAACGCGACAGCGAGTTAGCGAAGGAAGTTTTGGAGGGCGACAAAATTATTGACCAGATGGAACTCGACATTGACCGTTTCAGCGTCGAGATTCTGGCTTTGCAGCAGCCCGCCGCGCACGATTTGCGCTTTGTTATTTCAGTGGCGAAAATTACGCCGATTCTCGAACGCATCGCCGACCACGCCGGCGGCATTGCCAAAGTCGCTCTGATTCTCAATGACGAGCCGCAATTGAAAAAATACGTTGATTTGCCGCTGATGGCGGATAACGCGGCGGAAATGCTGCGGAACGCGCTCGACGCTTTTACTTGCGAAGATGCCGCCGCGTCGCGCGAAATTATCAAACAGGACAAAAAAATAGACGAATGCTACCACCGCGTTTTCAACGAACTGATTACGATGATGATTGATAATCCGTCCACGACGACCAGCGCGGCGCACCTGCTTTTTACTGCCAAACACCTCGAACGCATCGGCGATTACGTCAAGGATATTTGCGAGTTGAATGTCTATCTAACCGAAGCCGCGTTTATCAAACACACGCCGAAAAATAACTAAACACTTTTAACCCGAAGTCTCTACTGAGATTGCGGCGGCGATTCTTCGCTTAAATCTTTCGGGGCGAGCATATTGGCGACGATGCCGGTGCTGCCGCTGTGTTCCAAAATATGTTTATATAAAACCGTGAGCAGCGCGACGACCGGAATCGAAATGAACACGCCCGGAATGCCCGCCACCTGTTCGCCCGCCAGCACCGATAAAATAATCGCCAGCGGATGCAGATGGATGCCTTCGCGGACAATGCGCGGATACGTTACATAATCGTGGATGATGCGGAGAACGGCGAGAAAAAGACCGACGTAGATCGCCTCTGAAGTTGATTCGAGCGACGCGACCGTAATGACGATAACGCCGATGGTTAAGGGTCCGATCAGCGGCACGAACTCAAAAATTCCCGCCAGTACGCCGAGCAGAATCGCGTAATTGACACCGAGCAGATAAAACGCGACGGTGCAGAGCGTTCCGATTAAAACGCACGATATAAGTTGGGCGCGGGCATAGGCGGCGAGCGTCGTATTGACGTCGTGAATCACCAGTTCGACGCGCGTTCGCCAATCGCCGCTCGGAAAAACTCGCAGCAAAGACACGCGGAAAAGATTCGCGTCCTTGAGAAAAAAGAAAGCCAGAATCGGAATCAAAATCAGCCACGGAATGTAATACACCATCGCAATTAGAAAATTGGTAATTTCCTCGCCGATAGCGCCGACGGCGGCAGTCGCTTTGTCGTTGATTTGAGTTTGCACGGCTTCGGGAATTTGATAGCGTTTGAATCGCGTTCCGACATCTCGCAGACGGGTTTGCAGCGAACTCGCGTATTCGGGCAAACTAACCGAAAATTCTTTGGCTTGCTCGACCACCAGCGGAGTCAAAACGGTAACGACGATTCCCAGAGTCGAAAAAACCAACAGGTAAGCGACGGCAATCGCCAGCGGGCGCGGCATATATTTGTCGTAGCTTAAATTTTCAAACGGACGGCGAATCAACTCGACCAGCGGCTTTATCAGATACGCGAAAAATACCGACAGCACAATCAGAAAAAACAGGTAAGTGAGGGCGGACAGAATCGTCGTCAAAAAACCGGCGACCGCTAAAATCAGCAGCGTTACCAGCACGACGCGCACGATGGAACGCACCGACGGCGTTGACGAATCGAGAACGATGTTCTGCGCCGGTTTGCCGGTTTCCGGTTGACTTTCGTCTTCTCCGGTAACGATTTTAATCGTTTCCGCAATTTTATTCTCAATCATAATTTTGCCTTCCGGTCGTTTATTTTACCGTTTCCGCTGCCGTCGAAAAATCTTCCACCTTAAAGCGCAGCCGCAAAACTTCCAGATTTTCCGGCGGAAATTTGTAATTCGAGCCGACGATAAACGCGCGGCTTTCGTCGGTTAAAATAACGCGGTTGGTCGTCGGCAAATTCGTTTTCAGATATTTGCGGTCTTCGCCGTCGAACGCGCCGCCGTCCGTGCGCCGGAAAACGAGAATATATTTCAGATTGGCGGTTTTCAACGTCTGCAAATCGCTTTCAAAAGCGGATTGTTTATTTTCGGCGGGCGCGACATTGACGTTCGGCTTTTCAAACGAATTATAATGGCAGGCGAAAGCAGGAATCACGGCGCAGATAAAAATCGAAATCTGCAAAACGCGCAGCGGGCTGGAGCGCCAGCATCTTGCTGGCAGTGAGCGCAGAGCGCGAAAAAAATTCGCGTTACTTTCGACGTTAAATCTGCCGCAACTTTTATTCGCGCTGCCGCGCTCACTGCCAGCAAGATGCTGGCGTTCCAATCGGTTATCTTTAATTTTCTTCATCGTTATTATCATTCGCGTTGTTTTGCGCCGCGTTCGCTTCTTCTTCATCCAGTTGTTTTTGCTCTTCGGCGGTCGGCGGCGCGTCGTCCGCTTCACTTGGCGATGTGCCTTTGGTATCGCGGATTTTCAAAAATATCGCTTCGTCGTCCTGATATGCCATCTCGCACCAGCCGCTTTCCAGACATTTAGCGACCATATCTTCGTTTTCCTTGGCATCGGAAAAAATATAGCGCGAACCGAATTTTTCGCGGATAATCGGCGCGGCTTCCGCGATTTTGCCGCTCGTAATGTCGGGAATCAGCTTCGAGAGTTCGGGATTTTTTGAATTCAAATTATTCGGGTCGAGTCCGTAGACGTAAGTGTGTTTCGTGTCGAAGAAAAACAATTTCGGAAAATCGTCCCAGTTGCAGTTGAAAATCCGCTCGCCTTCGGGAATGTTCGCCTTCGCCCAATCAGTCGCGTTTTTGTATTTATCGTTTGCCTCATTGCCCTGCAAGGTCGCAATCAAGCCGGTTTCCTGAAAGCTGCCGACATTGATTCCGTTGAGATTATAAAACAGCCACGCCGCCAAAAATAAGCCGATGACCCAAACGGCGACTTGTTTGAGAATTCCGTGAACATTTTGTTTTTCCGACTTTTTATCAACGTCGAGATAATTTTCCAGCCCGCGCCGGAAATCTTCGGGAAGCTGCGCGGCAAGCGGCGTGAAAAAATCCTTCCAACTGAACGCGGCGAACAGAACGGCAAACGGCGGAAAGTATTCGGCGAAGCGTTTCGAGCGGAATTGCGCCACGAGCAGCACGGTTACGAACATCAAAAAGAAGGTTGATTTCTCCGGCAGTTTGCCGTTTTTCGGCGCGAACAGAATATAGCCGATAAGCATTGCGATTAAGGCAATCGGGAAATTCATCAGTAATTCCTGCCCCGAATACGGATACCATTCGCCGCCGACCGAGACGGCGAAATCCGAGCCGACTTTGACCTTCGTCATAAAATGTTCCCAGAAAAGATAAAGATTCTGCGGAAAATACGGATTGATGATGTTGCCTGAAATCATTCCGCCGAGCGTGTAGGCGAGCGGTCGCCATTCAAATCTTCGTTCGTTCCACGCGATAATCATCGTCCAGAAAAACGCCGCGAAAATCAGCAGCGGAAACAAGCTGTAAGTCCAGACGAAGACGAACATCAGCGGCAGCAGCCAGACGTATTTGCGCTCGAACAGCAGATAAATCCCGATTATCGAAATGATAATCGTCAGCGGCGGTGCTTTCGCCATATTTATCCGAAACAGAAACGAACTCGCGCACGTCAAAAGCGCGGCGAGCCAGACTAATAAATAATCCACCTGATAGCGAAACATCAGCCAGTAAGCCGAAAAAATCGCTAAACTTCCGTAGAAAATCGCCGCGACTTTCGCCGCCATCACCGGCTCGAAAAACCATAGAAACGGAATCTGCAAAAGGTGGAAAAGAAAATGATGGTCGGCGTAATCCTGCGGACTCAAAACCGTCAGCGGCAGCCAGACAAACTCCGGCAGCCAATGTCCGCTTTTAAAACTTTCCCACAAAAGCTGACTCCAGCGAATGTGATAATAGCCGTCCCAATCGCCGCAGCAAATTGCCTGCGTCGAAAATTGGAGCAGCGTCATTATCAAAACGATGGCGAAAAACCCGAAAATCAGATAAACCCAGCGAATCGCCGCGTCCGTTCCGAACCACGCCGCCCAACTCTGTTGCGCTGCCGCTTTTTCAGCGACAATCGGCGTTTCCGCCCGTATCTCTTCCATTTGGATAATAAAAAATGATGAAAAATTGAAATAAATTCTTTCAAAAAATTATCACGAAACGGCTTTAAATATCTAATATGCGCGTCAGCAGTTAAAATCCTCATTTGAAAAGATTGAGTTTTCATTAGCGTGCTTTGCGCCTTTGCGTGATAAATCATTTCACCAAAAGGCGCAAAGAACGCCAAGAAAGATTTTTGAAGTTTTTTGGTTTTTAATCGGGATTAACCGAAAACGCATTTGCTAATCCGAAAGCCGAAATCTAAAATCTAAAATCTAAGCTATGTATCCAAAAGGCAATCTAAACATTCCGGCATCGCACGGAACGCTCGAAGCGATTTTGAAAGAACCGAAGGGCGAAATAAAAGGCGTGGCGCTCGTCTGTCATCCGCATCCGCTCGGTGGCGGCACAATGCACAATAAAGTCGTTTATCGCGCGGCGGCTGGTTTGAATGAAGCCGGTTTAGTCGCGCTGCGCTTTAATTTTCGCGGTGTCGGCAATTCGACCGGCGCACACGACGACGGCATCGGCGAAAAACAGGATGTCAAAGACGCGCTCGATTATTTGACGGAAAACTATCCAGACAAAGAGATAACTTTAGCCGGATTTTCGTTCGGCTCGCGCGTCGGCTCGGAAGTCGCCCTCGACGAGAGCAGAATCGTGCGCTTAATCAGCATCGGTACGCCGGTTGATAAATACGATTTTTCCTATTTAAAGCACAATCGAAAACCGATTCTTTTCGTTCACGGCGATTCGGACGAATTCGGCACGGTCGAACATCTGACCGAAGTCGTCGAACAAGTCGAAGCCGCCGACAAAGAACTAATTGTCTTTGAAAACTGCGGGCATTTTTTCGACGAGCATCTCGAACAACTTAAAAACGCGGTGCGCGATTGGGTTTTAGGGAAATTTTTTTGAATGAAAGTTTTTTTCTAACGCCAAGACGCGAAGACGCAAAGGCGCAATGTTAAAATTGTTCTGTTCAAGTTTAAGCAATAGTCTTTAATTTAGAGCGGTTAAAGATTTGATATACGGTTCAGAGTAACGACTTGAGCCTAATGGCATTAAGTTAAGGAATGAGCCACAAAAAGCTCAAAAATAAAAACCTTGTTTTATTCATAACTTTTGTGATTTTTGTGCCTTTTGGTGGCAATCATTCTTATCTTTTGGCTTAACTTAATGCCATTAGTCTTGAGACGGCTTTCCGCCGCGCTTCGCTGGCGGACGCACGCTGAAGCGTGGACTCTAAACGGGAAGAAAATACTCGTAAATTTAATTTACAGAGTATTAAGCACGTCAACAAAAATAAACGAGAGTTCAGAGTCCAAACGCGGAACGCCCTTTGTCTTCCCGCCCGCGAAGCGCGGCGGCGACACGCTCAAGCGTGGACTCTGAACGATAGAGCAAAATGTCGCCAAACTTTCCCTCACCTGTTTAGTTGAATTATTACCGGGCGTTTGCCTCTCTTAAAATTTTCAACAATGAATTTCGCCGGTTTTTCAGTCGAGATTTTTTTTAGCCTGTTTTTGAGAATACATCAATTTATCGGCTTCCGAGAGGAGTTGTTCGAGCGTGGTCAGGCTGTCGGGCTTGAAACGGACGATGCCGAAACTGATTGACAGCGAATAAAGCCGCGTGTTTTTCCGGTTAAATTCTTCGATTTGTTTTTGCAGCCGCTCTTTGATAGCTTCCGTTCCGGCTTCCGAACCGTCCTGTACCAGAAAAACGAATTCGTCGCCGCCGAGCCGGGCGGCGATGTCGGAATCACGGAAAAACGACTTGAAAATGTTCGCCGCGTCAACAATCATCGCCGAGCCGACATCGTGACCGAATGAATCGTTGATTTTTTTCAGTCCGTCCAAATCGGCATATATCAAAACGCATTCCTTTTGCATCCGGCGGGCGTAGCGCAACGCTTGACCGGCGAGCGTGAAAAATCCGCGCCGGTTGTAAAGGCTCGTCAAATCGTCGGCGAGCGACAAACTGCGTAATTCCTCCTGCGCCCGCTGAAGTTCGGTGATGTCCTGCGCGTAACCGATGATGACCGGCGACGTGCCTTTTTCTTCGTAGAGACGATTGCGATACTGCCAAATGCGCCGCTCGCCGTTTTTGTTCAGCACGGACATCACGCCTTCTTCAAAAGGAGTTTGGCTCATCCGCCGCAAGTATTCGGCGAAAAACGGACGCGAAGCGGGAGTTAAAAAATCAGCCAGATTTTTGCCGGTGATTTCGGCGGGCTGATAACCGAGCGCGTTCGCCGCCGCTTCGTTGACCGCAATGATAACGCCGTCCAAGCCGTGAACATTGATAAAACCCGGACTGAGTTCAAACAAATCCCGGTAGCGTTTTTCACTTTCGCCGAGTTTTTTTTCGGCGGTTGTCCGCGCCGTTACATCAACCGAAACGCCGCCGACAAACTTTTCGCCGCCGGCGTTAATGAACGGAAATTTCAGACTGAGACAATAACTCGCCGAACCGTCCGACGTGGGAACATTTTCCAGCATTTCCATCGGTTTCCATTCGGACAAAATCAGCGCGTCGTTTTTTCGCACGGCGGTCGCCGATTCAGCGGGCAGATAATCGAAATCGGTTTTGCCGAGCAATTCACTCGCTTCGAGTTTGAAAAGTCGTTCAAAAATTTTATTAACATAGACAAGCCGCCCGGCTTCGTCCTTCATATAAGCGACGGCGGGATTATTGTTCATAAAAGCCAGAAAGCGTTCTTCGCTTTCGTGCAGTGCTTTTTGGCTTTCATCCTGTTTCGCTTCGGTTTCCCGCATTCGCAAAATGGTGCGCCGCAGTTCCATCTGCGCTACGACTTGCCGCGCCAGCACGCGCAGCGAAAGTTTTTGTTTTTCGGATAACCGGCGCGGCTTTTTATCAATCACGCAGAGCGTTCCGAGTGCCTCGCCGTTTCGAGCGACGAGCGGTGCGCCTGCGTAAAATCTGATGTGCGGTTCGCCCGTAACCAGCGGATTGTCGGCGAATCTGATGTCGGTCGGCGCGTTTTCGATGAGCAGAATTCTGTCCGGCTGCAAAATGGCGTGCGAACAAAAAGCCGCCGCGCGGGGAAGTTCGGCGGGTTCTAATCCGATTTTCGATTTGAACCATTGCCGGTTGTTGTCAATCAGACTGACCATCGCCATCGGCGTTTTGCAAATTTCAGCAGCCAACTGAATAATGTCATCGTAGGCTTGTTCGGGCGGCGTATCCAGAATGTGATAGCTTTCAAGTTCCTTTATTCTTTTCGCTTCATTGAGGATTATTTTGTCTTTCATTGGTTTTTAGATGCCGCCCGAACTGCCAACGGTTAAAATACCAATTCGAGTTCCTTCAGCAACTCCGCGCTCGTCCACTCGTTACCCGCGAAAACCTTTCGCACTTTGCCGTCCGGCGCAACGACGACGGTTCGCAGGGAATGATTAAACTGCGTTTTGTCGTTTTGGTCAACTTCATAACGCAGCCCGAAAAAGTCGGCGATTGTTTTGGTTTCCTTATCTGTTCCGGTCGCCAACTGCCAGACGGTGAAATCCGTTTTCGAGTCTTTGCCCAAATAGCCGCGCCCGTATTCTTTGAGTTTCGCGGGCGTATCGGTCGCCGGGTCGAACGAAATGCTCAACAGGCGGATTTTGTCTTTCAATTCGGCGTTTTCATTCAATTGATTCGCCAAATCGGAAAAATGTTTCGACATCAAAATACAGTATTCCGGCAGCGGACAGCGCGAGTAAATAAAGGTAATCGCCGTCGCTTTGCCGCGATAATCCTTCAAATTTATCTTCTTGCCGTCCTGATTAATCAGCGTAAAATCGGGAACGGTGTTGCCGATTTGCGCGACATCTTCACGCGCCGGAAGCGGCGTTTGATTCGGATTCGGAAGCGCGACGATGCCGAGTTTTTCCAGCCAGTAGCCGTCTTTATCAACGATTAAATCGGCGCGAATCTCCGCGTCTTTCGATAAATCTTCCCAGACCCAATCGTCTTTTATCGGAAAATCCATCGTCATCGCGTCCATATAACCTTCGACTTTTTCGTGCGCGACGGTCGCTTTTTTCTGCGCTTTATCAACCGCGACAATTCTACCTTTGAGTTCGTAGCGTTTCGCGTTTGCCGAAGCGTTTTGCGGTTGCGTGTCGGCTTTTTGGCAAGCCGTGAACAAAAAAACTGAAAACAAAATTAGTAAAAAATAACGCATAAAATTCATTTTTCGGTAATAATTTGCAAGTCTGTAATATGTTTGAAATCGTCGTAATCGTGCGTAACCAGCGGAATTGAATAAGCCAGAGCGGTCGCGGCAATTCAGGCATCGCTAATTGAAACAGGTCTTCCGCATATTTTTGCCGCATATTGAATTTTCGCCCATTTCAGACTTATTTCTTGATTGGCTTCAATAAAAGTGTAATTTTCCAGATTCGCCCGGAGTTCGTCGTGTCGTTTTTTGCTCCAATTATTTCTAAGCGGAAGCAGTTCGAGTTCGGCGAATGTTTGTGCGGCGATGATCGCTATTTTTCCTTCGAGATGCGGCTTGTATAAATCGCCACGATTGTCTTTTTTGAAAATATAGGAAACAATATTCGTTCGGCTGCCACGAAATTATTCATTCGGCGGCTCCGTTTTTATCTTGATTTCTAATTTCACGAATCATTTCTAAAAATTCGTCAATATCCACGTCGTCGGCAAAATCTCCATACAAATCTTCAATTCGGCGGATGGGTTTTACGCCTTGCTTCCGCGCCATTTCGCGCAATTCGGCGTGGCGTTCCTCGACGGTTTTTTCTAACAAAGTTTGATTCATTTTTATTGACCTCGCTTTCAATTATAACCTTCCAAATCGGTCAAATCGTCGTAAATCAAACCGCGCCGGTCGCGCCTCCGTTTGGTAATCGGCTGGTAGCCGCCTTGGTCGTTGGGGCAGGATTTATTGTTG
>JAJAYR010000229.1 GCA_026786155.1 Pyrinomonadaceae bacterium | reverse complement strand
GGTCAATCCATTCGCCGTCGGTAATTTTCGCGTTGGCGACTAACGCTTCGACGGCTTTGCGCGTTCGCAAATTGTTGATGATGTTGGCTTCGCCGCCTTGCTGTCCGCTCAAAGAGGCGCGAATTTCGTCGGGTGTGGTTCGGTAATGAAGGGCGATATGCTCGATTTCCTCATTGATTTCATCGTCGGAAACTTCGATGCCTTCGAGTTCGGCGACTTTTTCAAGCAGCATCGCGCCGCGCACGTCGCGCTCGGCTTGCCCCTGCATTTGCGTGTAAAGCATCTGCACGAAATCCTTTTCGATTTTGTTCAAATCCATTCCGCGCCCCGCCATATCCTGCGCGAAATTGTTCAAAAGATTCCGCGCCTGCATATCAATCAGCGAATTTGGAACTTCAAAATCGTTCGTTTCGGCGAGTTTGCCGATTAGTTCGGAACGCAGCGCATTGTCGGCTTCGGCTTTTGATACCGCTTCCAACTCTTCGCGCATTTTGCCGCGCAAATCCGTCAAAGATTCAAATCCTTCGTCCAGACTAACCGCCCATTCGTCATCTAAATCGGGCAATTCGACTGCGCCGACCGATTTTACTTTGGCTTTATAATTGACGGTTTTGCCCGCCAGCAGCGGCGAGGTGAAATCTTCGGGATACGCGACGGTAAATTCTTTTTCATCATCTTCTTCAACTCCGATTAAGTTTTCCGTGAATGATTTTTCAATTACATCGTCGCCCAATTTTATTTCCAAATCGTCGGCTTTTATCGGCTCGGCTTCCGGGTCGTCGGCGAAAGTTCCTTCTAAATCCACGATGACCATATCGCCGTTTTCCGATTTGCGGTCTTCGACGGGAAGCAGCGTCGCCGATTCC
Organism: Pyrinomonadaceae bacterium; assembly: GCA_026786155.1. Lineage (GTDB taxonomy): Bacteria > Acidobacteriota > Blastocatellia > Pyrinomonadales > Pyrinomonadaceae. The sequence goes on along the minus strand of JAJAYR010000229.1, from coordinate 3,203 downwards.
TGCCGCCGCTCGTCAATCATATTTTCGAGTTCGTCATCGGCAAGCGGTCGAATGCGGCGCGTAACCTCCAAATTTTTATATTCCGGCGCGGCGATTTCCGGCATCACTTCGACGTGAACCGACAGCGCAATCGGCTCGGAGCCGTTGACCTTCACATTTTCCGCGTCTTCCAGATGCAGATGCGGTTCGACCAGCGGTTGCAGATCGTGTTCCTGAATCGCTTCGCCGACTTTCGGGGCGATTAAATCCTGCAAAACTTCCGACCTGATTTGGTCTTTGTAGCGCATTCGCACCACGTCCACCGGCGCGAAACCTTTGCGGAAACCGTCAACCTGGGCGCCTTTGGCAAACTTCTGACTGACTTTGTTATAAACTTCCCGCACTTCGGCGGCTTCAATCTCGATTTTTATCGTTTTCTGACTCGGAGAAACGTCTATTAACTCGGTATTCATTCGTTAAAATTGCCTTTATATTGTTATGAAAAAAAGCTGACAATGAAGGCTTTTCCTTCTAATTTAGTGCAAGAAAAGGATAACGATTTTAGATGAGAATGTCGAATTCGGGTTTTATCGCGGAGAGTTTTAAAAAGTGATAATCGGCGATTTGTGAAAAGTAAAATTTAACCGCCAAACAAAACGAAAAAGCGGACTTTCGATGAAATCAAAAGCCCGCTTTTTTTGTAAATCCAAAAAGTTAATTCCAATAAGCCGTAAAACGATAACGGTCGGCACCGCCTTTTGAATCGATAATCTGAATAATCGTCGTAAAATTATTTTGGCGATTCGGCTGCTGAACGACATAGACGCGCCCGCGACCGTCTCTTTTCTCGACGCGGACGTCGGCGTTGCGGCGCGGTTCGCGCCCGTTAAAATTATAATCTTCGTTATTATAAGCCCGTCCGGTCAGAACTCTGGTGCGGACGTTGCCGTTGCGAATTCTGATTTGCACCGTATCGTCAACCGTTCCGCTCCATTCGACCGAACCGCCGCCGCGCTGGGCGTGAACATCTCCGACCGACCCGTAAAAGACGGCGGCGGCAAAAACAACAAACATCAATCCGAACATTTTCAAGTTTTTCATTTCTATTAATCTCCTCTAATTTTTTATCGGACAAGATGAACAAAGTTAATTGAAGGGTGAGTATAGTTCAAAAACGATTCGGAACAGATGACAGATAACAAATAATAGCTGAGAGCTAAAATCCATCAGTTATCATCTCCCATCGGTCAGCTATTCCGAATCGTTAAACCCTGATTGAACAAATACTTAATTACGCTCAGACTTCAGTTAATTAATCATTCATAAACTTTAACCCAAAAGAAAGAACCAAAAATATCTTTCGCCGAAACTGCGCTGAGTTTCCAATTAAAACCTTGGTGCTGAGGGCGAGACTCGAACTCGCACGTCTTTCGACACGGGCTTCTAAGACCCGCGTGGCTGCCATTACACCACCTCAGCACTCGAAACACTTTTGAATTTATCGGATTGATACGCAATTGTCTAGTATTTAGAGTAAGCCGGTCGCTCACGCCCGCAGTTTCGACTTTTCCATTATTTCGCTGAAAGAAGCCGTCTTGATTTGTTTTTCGGTCAAGCCGGTCGCTTCCAAAACTTCGCTGTCGGTCATCGCGCCGCAGTTTAGAGCGCGTCTAAAAAAATTCAAAAGTCCTTGTGCGCTCGCCGCGTCGTCGAACATATTGCCGGTTAAATTAGCTTGCGCCGCCTTTTCGATAAAGCCTTTCAGACGTTTGCTTTGCGCGTCTTTCGATTCGAGAAAGAACGCATAAACCGCCGCGTAACGCGCGACGATCTGCGCCGGATGCAAATCCCAACTTTGATAAAAACCGTTGATTAAGGAATTATTGACGTTGTTAAAATGCTTGCGCCAGGCTGCGTGAACGGCGCGAACATTTTCCTTCGTTTGTGCCGCCGTTAGATTTTCGCTTTTATGAACGGCGACGGGAATTTCGGTCGTAACCGAATCGGAAAGTCTGATATTTAAAGGCGCGAGCGAAATCTGCATCATTTGACGGGCGAAATTACACGCTTCGTGCCGCAGAAGTTGATGAACGCCCGCGATTCCGAAACTCGCCGTGTAATCGAACGCCCCGAAATGCGCGGAATTGACCCGACCTTTTCCGGCTGCGACCAATCCGCGCAAAGCGACTTCACCATTTTCATTAACGATTGATTCGGGCGTTTCAATCATAATCTCGATTTTAATCGCGCCTTTTTCCAAACCGTTTTGCTTTTCAAATTCCGTCAGCAATTCCGTCAAAACTTCGACTTCTTCGCGTCGGGAAATTTTCGGCAGAGTTACGACGAATTTTTCGGGCAAACTGCCGCCGGTTTTTTCCAAAAGGTTCGTCAAAAATAAATCCAGAGTGCGAATTGCGCGTCGGTAAGTTTCTTTTTGAAACGACTTAATCCGAAAACCGCAAAACGGCGTGATTGATTTTTCGAGAAACGATTTCGCCAATTCGTTCGATGAAGAGATGCAATGCGCGTCTTCTTCCGCGTCGGCGCGAAAGCCGTAACCGTCCTCAAAATCAATCCGAAAATCCTCAATCGGCTCGCGGGTCAGTTTTTCAATCGTGCGGTTATAAATCGTCCACGCGAACCACGCCGCGAAATTTTCGGATTTTACTTCTTCCTCGCATTCAATCAACCGCCGCTCTAAATTCCGAATCGCATCATCATAAATCGGCAAAACTTCCGCGCCCGCCAGCCACATCGCGCGGGCGAATTCCGCAAAACTCGGCGCATAAGTTTCTAAAGATTGCCGCGCGATTTTCCCCAATTTCGCCGGAGTTGCCGCCGTGAACAAATTCGCGCCGCCATAAACGACGTGAACGGGCGAGCGAAGGGATGAAGGATGAGCGATGAAGGATGAATCGAAGGTCTTCAATCCGGCATAAAATTTCTTAATCTCCGAGTCCGAAAATGTTTTCCTCATCCTTCATCCCTCATCCTTCATCCCTGATTTACCAACCCCAAGTTCCCGCGCCGCCCTTAAACGGTCCGACAATATCTTTCGTAATCCAACCGCCGTAAAAGTCGCCTTCCTGCGTCTGCACGAGTTCGTCATCAACATAACAAGCGTCCATTTTCGACGGATAAAACGCGATGTAATCTTTAATTTCCGCAAAATTTCGCGTCGGATTTGCGTAAAACCAACCGGCGTTTTTGATGCTTTGGTCGCC
>JAJAYR010000228.1 GCA_026786155.1 Pyrinomonadaceae bacterium | reverse complement strand
TTGCGCCCGCTCAAAAAATAAATCGCCCACGCCGCGTCCGCCGCGTCCGCCGTTTGAAAGTATTTGGTAATCGCTTCAACCTTTTCGTTCGTCTTATTCGTTTGGTCGAGCGCGAGATACAAATCGGTGAAATTTTTCATTGGGAATTTTTACAGGATGGGCAGGATTTACAGGATAGATTTTGATTTTTACCGGATTCCCGGAAATATAAAATCCTGTTAATCCTGTCCATCCTGTTGAATAGTTTCTTTCTCTGCCTCAATCTCACTTTCGGGCGCGTCGCCGACGAATTTCGTTTCCAACGGTCGCGCATCTTTGCCGATGCTTTTTAGATATTTGACGAGCGTTTCGATGCTGCCGTGCGTTACCCAAATTTGTTCGGCTTCGGTCGCGTTGATTGCCGTCATCAGTTCGTCCAAATCGGCGTGGTCGGACAAAATAATTCCGCGGTCAACGGCGCGGCGACGACGCGCTCCGCGAATCCGCATCCAGCCGGAAGCGAAGCCGGTTGACTGCGCTCCGAACCGCCGCGTCCACGGCGTATCCTGCGCCGACGGCGGCGCGATAACGAGCGAACCGGCGAAATCTTTTTTATTTTCGACCTCGCCGACATATTTTGTTTCGGGCAATTCAACGCCCATTTCGCGGTAATCCTTAGTTAGTTTTTCAACCGCGCCGTGCGTGTAAATTTTGCCGATGGAAGCATCAACGCTTTTCATAATCCTTTGCGCTTTGCCGAGTGAATACGCGAAAATGACCGTCGCCTTTTCCTTCTCGACATTGCCGCGCCACCATTCGTTGACTTCTTCAAACAAAATTTCGGGTTTTGTCCAGCGATAAATCGGCAGTCCGAACGTCGCTTCGGTAATGAAGGCGTGGCATTTGACCGGCTCGAAGGCGGCGCAGGTCGGGTCGGGCGTTAATTTATAATCGCCGCTCGCCACCCACACTTCGCCTTTATATTCGACGCGCACCTGCGCCGAACCGAGAACGTGTCCCGCCGGATGGAGCGAAACTTTGACACCGTTTATCGTCGTAGATTTGCCGTAGGGAATCGTTTCGATGTTGCCTTCGTCGTCAAGTCTGGTGCGGAAAAGCAGTTCGCCTTCTTTGGAGACCAGATAATTTTTCGAGCCGCGATAAGTGTGGTCGGCGTGCGCGTGCGTCAAAACCGCCCGCTCGACGGGCAGCCACGGGTCAATATAAAAATCGCCGGGTTCGACGTAAAGACCGCGCGGCGTGGGTTTGATGAGTCGCATATTTTTACGAGTTTAATTTTCCGGCAGTAATTCTAAAACTTTTTGAATCTGCGGTTTAAGTTTGGGAATATCTTCGGTTGCAGTTTTCCAAACAGCGTCCAAATCCACCCGAAAATAATGGTGAATAATCTTTATCCCGCATTTTGGCAATATCGCTCCAAGCTATTTCGGGAAATTTTGACCGAGTTTCTTTTGAAATGTTTTTAACCGCTTCGCCGATTATCTCGATTTTCCTGACCAAAGCGTCTTGCAGCATTTCATAATTAAGAAAATCAGTTTTACTAACTCCTTCGGTGTATTTTTCGATATGACCGCAAAAAATTAGAATGTCTTCGACGAACAAAATTTCATCACGCTGTTTCATATAAAATTTTCAAATCTTTTAAGGCGTTTTCCTTGATTCGCGGATGCAGAAAACCTTCGGTTACGAGGTCAACTTTTTTGCCTAAAGTTTCAACCAATTCGTTTTCTATTTTAATTATTTCAAGCAAACTTTTCGGTTCGCCGAATCTAACAAGTAAATCAATGTCGCTTTCGGGCGTGTCTTCGCCCCGCGCCACCGAACCGAAAACACCGAGCATTTCAATGTCGTTTTGGCGGCAAAGTTCGTTTATCTGTTCTCGAAATTGATTCAGTTTCATACCTTTTTCCGAAACTCTAATCCTTCAAAATTCCGCGTGAAATAATAATGCGCTGCATCTCGCTCGTGCCTTCGTAAATCGTCGTGATGCGAGCGTCGCGGTAGTATTTTTCGACATTATAATGACGCGAATAACCGTTGCCGCCGTGAATCTGAATCGCTTCGGCGCACACCTTGTTCGCATTTTCCGACGCGAAAAGTTTCGCTTGCGCCGAGAAAACTCCCGTCTGTTTGTGATTCGCGTCCTTCATCGCGGCGGCGCGTAAAGTCAATAAATGCGCGGCTTCGGTGTTCATCGCCATATCCGCGAGTTTGTGCTGAATCGCCTGAAATTCGGCAATCGGTCTGCCGAACGCGGTGCGGTCTTTGGCATATTTCGTCGCTTCTTCGAGCGCGGCGTTGGCGATGCCGACCGACAACGCCGCGATGCCGATTCTGCCGTTGTCGAGACTTCCGAAAGCGACTTTCATTCCGTTGCCGATGCCGCCTAAAACATTTGCTTTCGGAATTCTCACATCAACCAGACTCATTTCGTTAGTCTGCGCGGCGCGTTGTCCCATTTTATGTTCGTGCGAAGCGACCGTAAAACCTTTTGTGCCGCCTTCGACGATAAATGACGTGATTTGTTTTTTGCCGTTTGACTCGCCCGTAACCGCCATCACGATAAATACTTCGGCTTCCGCGCCGCTCGAAACCCACGCCTTCGTGCCGTTTAAAACGTAGCAATCGCCGGTTTCGACAGCACGGGTTTTCAAATTCGTCGCGTCGCTTCCGGCTTGCGGTTCGGACAAACAAAACGCGCCGATTTTTTCGCCTTTCGCCAGCGGCACGAGATATTTTTGTTTTTGCTCTTCCGTGCCGAATTTCAAAATCGGGTAACAGCAAACCGAATTCGTCACCGAAACGATAACGGCGACCGATGCGTCGGCTTTGGCGATTTCTTCCAAAGCCAAAGCGTAAGCCACCGTATCAAAACCCGCGCCGCCGTATTCTTCGGGAATAATCATTCCCAAAAGTCCGAGTTCGGCTAAACCTTCCAGTTGTTTTTTCGGAAATTTTTCCGCTTCGTCATATTCGCGGGCGACCGGCGCAATCTCGTTGCGGGCAAATTCCCGAACGGAATTCTGCACCATTTGCTGTTCTTCGCTTAAATCGAAATTCATAATTTTATTACCCGTCTTTAAAGTTAAACTATTTGAAATGTGAAATCAAAAACTTTGCGGCGTGTAATTAAATGATTGATGTTACGCAGAAAAGATTTTTGGGCTTTGCCCGCCGATGGGCGGAAAGGCTCTGCCTTTCCGCCAGCTTCACTCTCGATTTTTGCGGCTCTGCCGCCGATGTGAGGCGCAGCCTTACTAAAACTAACGAAAATTTAACGGACAGGCAGAGTCTTTCCGCACATCAGGCGGCACAGCCGCAGTTTTGCATAACATCGGCAAATCAATACAAATCCGGGTTGGCACATCGTTTGCAAAACTCGAAAACAAACAAACATCAACGTATGTTTTTAGTTCAAATATAAGGAGTGAAAGAAAATGGGAGATTTATTTAAAGGTTTGGTCGCGGGCGCGGCGGCGTGGAAATTCGGCGGCGGATTGATTTCAACGATTCTTATTTTTATTTTGGTCTTTTGGCTTCTCGGCAAATGCTAGAAAAGGTAAAAGGTAAAAGGTAAAAGGTAAAAGGTAAAACATTGGCTTTGTAACTCAACCAAATGTTTTACCTTTTACCTTTTAAACTTTGTCGCGCCATTTTATCACTTCATCGCGCAGAATCGGATTTTGCTGAAAACTTGCCGTGTGACCTTGCGCGGCGGTGGCGCGTTGAATGTGCCAGTATGAAAGTCCGAGTTTGCCGACGGCTCGCAGATAATTATTTCGCGCCTTAAATTTCCCGCTGAACAAACTTCCTAAAATCCAAAACGAACTGCGAAACGCCGAAGTCATAATTTCCAGATGTTCCTTCGGAATCACGCCGCGAATCACGTCAATCGCCAGCATCTCTTTTAAGATTTTGTTTTGCCGATACATCGTATAAAACGCGAAACCGACGAAAATCAGGAAGAACGGCACTTCTAAAACGACGTAGCCGATAACGGCGAAGCCGCCCGCAAAAATGAGCATTCCGTTCCAGAAAGCGTGCAGAAACACCGCCGCGCAATAGCCGACGAACGGCAGCAGCAGACGCACCGCCGTGTTGTGCGATTCCCGCGCGATGCCGCAGCCGATGCCGGTCATCGCCGTAAAGGTAACGTGCGCGAACGGCGAAAAAATTCCCCGCGCAATAAATAAGTTTTTCAATTGTTTCGGGTCGCCTTCGGCAATTTCTCTGCCGTAATAAAGAATGTTTTCGACCGTCGCAAAACCGAGCGCGATGACTCCGGCGAAAATGATTCCGTCGAGAATATCGTCGAAATAGCGGCGGAAAAAGACGAGCAGTAAAATCAATCCCAAACCTTTCGAGCCTTCTTCAAAAATCGGCGCGGAAATCACCGCTCCGAAAACTTCGCCCAAAATCGCGCCCAAAACCGTATTGATGATAAACGAAACGATGACCGCGACGAGTGCGCCCCAAGCGAACGCCAGAGCCAGCAGCCACGGCGGTTCGGGGTCGTAGCGGTCGAGCCAAAGCAGCGGCAGCAGGTAAAACATCGCCGGAATAAAAGCGACCAGCGAAGCCTTGAACGCCGCGCCGACACCGACGCTGGCGAACATCAGCAGACTAACGATAAAGGATAAAAATAAAATTACAAAAATGGCGATTGCCGTGAAGATATGTTTATTCGTGTTTGTCTGAACCGACGGTTGCGGCGAGTGTTCGCCGCTCAATCCGGTGAACGAACCGCGCCAGTCGGCGGGCGTTTGAATTTGTTCGGTGCGGGCGGCTGGGAGATTTTGCGGAATATTCACGACCGCTTTTAAAATTGTCGGTGCGCTGTTTTCCGCGTCGGATGAAATACTGACGACCGCTTCAACACCGTTTTTGCCGAACTGAATCCGGTCGCCGAAATTGAGTTTGGCAACTTGAATCTTTTGACCGTTGAGCAAAGTTCCGTTGGTGCTTTTATAATCGAACAAATAAAACCCGTCGGCTTTTTTTTCGATATAAGCGTGCTGTTTGGAAACGATTCGCTCGGTTTGCGGGTCGAATCTGACCGCGCAGGTTTCGCCGCGTCCGACGGTTAGAAATCCGGTCGTCAATTCGTAGATTCTTCCCGCCAGCGTTCCGTCTTGAACGGTTAGAAGTAATTTCATATCAGCAATAATAAAAGCAAAAAGCCCAAAGTCAAGTTTATAAAACGACTTCGGGCTTTTAATTTTTAATTTGAAATGAATTTTACGGCTGCGCGGAGGTCGGCGAAGGCAAATCGCCGTTTTGACCGAAAACGCGGGCGATAAAAGTGCCGCTCGTGCTGTTGAGCCGATACCACGAATTATTTTCCGGTCGGAAAACGGCAACGTCCGCTTTGCCGTCGCCGTCGTAATCTGCCGGAATCGGAATGTCGGTTGACGCGCCGAAACCTACTGCGGTCAGCGCGTTAGTCTGCGAATTCAAAACATACCAGTTATTGTCCGACGGACGAAAGACGGCGTAATCGAATTTGCCGTCGCCGTCGAAATCACCCGAAAGCGGTTTGTCCGTGCCGAGTCCGAATTGACGCGCCAGCAGCAAAGTCGAAGAACTCTGAAAAATATACCAGATTCCGGTTGACGGTCGGAACGCGACCAAATCGGCTTTGCCGTCGCCGTCATAATCGCCCGTAGAAACTTTGTCGCCGCTCGCGCCCCATCTGACGGCGCGAAAACCGATGATGCTTTGCTGAATATACCAGATGCCGGTGGACGGGCGGAAAACGGCGATGTCGGTTTTGCCGTCAGCGTCGAAATCAGCCGCCATCGGAAGGTCCTCGCTCACGCCGAACGGGACGGCGCGAAAACCGGCGGTGCTGCCCAAAATATACCAGATGCCGGTTGACGGTCGAAAAACCGCGACGTCCGATTTGCCGTCGTTGTCATAATCGCCGGAAACGATTTTATCGTTCGGTGCGCCGAAACTAATCGCGCTCGCAGCGTTGTTGGAACTGTTTTCAATTTGCCACAAACCGCTGTTCGGCGTGTAAGTCGAAAAATCGGTTTTGCCGTCGCCGTCGAAATCGGAGACGCGATTTTTGACCGTTTGATTGACCTTCATCGCGTCCACAATCAGCAGACCGTTTCGCAAATCGCCCATCAAAACCTTATCCTGTCCGAGAAACGGAAAAACCGCCCAGTTGCCGTCGTAGCCGGTCGGCAGACTGCCCTGTCTTTCGGCGATTCCGCAAACCATATCCCACGGTTCGTCAATCAAAGTTTTTGAAGCATCGGGTTCGACGCGGGCGGCTTGATACGAATCGTATTGACCGACGCGGCGCGGCGCGGCAGGATTTGAAATATCGAAAATCTGCGTTCCGGCTTCATACCACGCCACGTAAAGAAAATTTCCCATCACGACCGGGTTGTGCGGCGAAGTCGCGTTCAAAGCCAAATCGTTCATTCCGATCCGGTTGACGAGCAGCGGCTGTGCCGGATTAGAGATATTATAAGTTCGCAAATCGGCGTTGCCGTTGCTGGTTTCGCGGCAGCTATACAGATAATTGCCGTCTTCGCTCGACCAACTGCTGTGCATACTGTTGCCGGCGGTCGTCGCAGAGGTGTCCTCGATAAAACCGAGCAGCGTTGGGGCTTGCGTTCCGATGTTAGCGATGTCGTAAATTTCCGTTCTGCCGCGAACCGAAGAACTTCCCCAGCCGGAGGTGAACAGCCGGTTGCCGCGAATGTGCATCGCGTGAACCCAAATCGTTTCGGTCGGATTCATATCGCGCACGAACACGGGAATTGCCGGGTTGGAAATGTTGATGACTTTTAGGATTTTGTTGGAGAAACCGTTGAAGTTTTCAATCAGATAATTGCCGAAGACGACCATTTCGTGAATCGAGTTATGACCGTTGCCGTTCGCCGCGTTGACGATGCCGAGCAGTTGCGGGCTGTATGGATTGGTCAAATCAACGATATGCACGCCGCCGCCGTTGCCGCTGCCGAAATAACCGCGATTGCCGATGACGACGGCTTCGAGAAACTGCTGATTCGCGCCCGGATTATACCACGCCGCGAGAACCGGCGCGTCGGGGTTGGAAATGTCGTAAATAAACGCGCCGCGACAGTTGTAACTGCCTTGCACGGCGATGTTTCCGGCGGCGTAGATGTCGGCGAATTTGGCATTTGAACTCGTCGCGCAAGTCGGCGTAATCTGCGCCCGCAGTCGAACTTTTTGGGCAAATACATTGCCGCCGAATCCAGCGGTCAAAAACAAAACGGCGAATAATAAAAAACCGAAACTTGGTTTCTTTAAAAACAGAAAGTTCATTGAATTCTCCAACTTAATTTTTTTTACAGATGATACTGATTATATTGCAGCGGATAAGGTTGTATTGTTACTTGTTTTACTGTAAAAAACAAGTCCGGTGCAAATTTACTTGCGAGTTGATTTGTAAATTTATGAAGCCGCCTGCGAAGCGTCGCGCATCACCAAATCGAATGTTCCGGGCGCGACTTTTCTGAATCGGCGATTGCGGTTTAAGGAGACGGCAATGGAAATCGTCGGGTTGTTTCCCGTGAAATTAAATCCGCCTTCGACCAATAAATGAAATAATTCGCCGACGTGCAGCGGCTTCGGTGCTTCGCGCAAAAGCAGAGTGCAAGCCTGCGTAATGGTGCGGTCGGTGAAGCGGTTGCTTTTCATCTCGAAATTCCGGTTGATGGGCGCGACGTTTTTCTGATTGTTCATATACGACACCGGATTTTTTCGATAATTATCCGGCGGCGGCTGATTGCCCTCGTTCTGACGCGAATAACGACGCGGCGCAACCGGCATTTCGTAGTCGTCATCGTCCTGATAGCGCGGTTTTTTCGGATAATCGAGTTCGTCGTCGTAACGCGATTTTTTCGGCTGCTCGGTTTCGTTTTCGGGAGCGGCTTTGCGGTGCGTTTTCCATGATTTAGCACCGCTTCGCATCGTCGAAAACAGACTTTCGAGAGCTTCTTCGGTTTTCTCCGCGCTGTTTTGCAACGCCTCGATTTCAACTTTTAAATCGGTGGCTTCGTCTTCGATTTTGCGAAGCCGTTCCTGCAGGCGTTGTTCGGCGATTTGAAACTGCCGCAAACTTTGTTCGAGCGTTGAAATCAGGCTGTCTTCGTTTAGCATAAATGTAAATTAACTGTTGCGCTCAATCATATAATTCGGAATTTCTTCCAAAGCAGAACGATACTCCGATTTCGGCAATAATTCAAGATTTTTTATCGCGCGATTGGCAAAACTGTAAGCCATTTGTCTCGTTTCTTCGAGCAGTCCGCGCGTTTCCAGCTTTTCCAAAAGCCGCTGCCGCGAGTAACTTCGATAATCGCCGTCGTGGATAATTCGTTCAAGTTCCGCTTTAATTGGTGGTTCTTTTTTAACCAGCAAAATAAGCGGCAGCGTCAATTTCCCTTCGAGCAAATCCGCGCCCGAAGCCTTGCCTAAAACTTCTTCTTCGGCTGTAAAATCAAGCAAATCGTCGGCGAGTTGAAACGCCGTGCCGAGATTCATTCCGAAGTTTCGCAGGGCAATCTGCCAATCGTTCGGCGCATTGCCGAGAATCGCGCCGATTTCACAGCACGCCGAAAACAGATAAGCCGTTTTGCGTTCTAAAATATCAAAATACTCGGTTTCCAAAATCGCCGATTTGCCCAGAGTCGTCAATTGAATCAATTCGCCTTCGGTCATCTTGCGCGTCAGCCGCGTCAGAATATCCAAAATTTCCAGACTGCGTTCTTTGAGCGAAGTTTCAAACGCCGACATATACAGCCAATCGCCGATCAAAACCGCCGATTGATTGCCGAATCTGGCATTGACCGAAGCGCGACTGCGCCGCGTGTCGGCGTTATCAATAATATCGTCGTGAACCAGCGTCGCCGTGTGCAGCATTTCCATTACAGTTGCCAATCTCACGACATTTTCACTCGAAGCCGCGCCGCCTGCCGCATAATTCGACAAAAGCAAAAGTGCCGGACGAATGCGCTTGCCGCCCGAAGCGCGAAGATAATCGCCGAGATAATTGATAACCTGAATGTTTGAACCGGCTTGCCGTTCAAATTCCGCTTCGACCAAAGCCATCTCCGGTTTTATCAAACTGAAAATCTTTTTCGCCGCGATGTTCGGATTTAATTTTTCTCTGATTGGTGCGAATGTCTGCATTTAATTTTTAACCGCAAATTATTAACCGCGAAAAACGCGAAAAACGCGAAAAAAAGAAAATTTATTTATTTATTTTTATTTTATATCCCCGATCCCCAAATAAATGTTTATAAAATTACTTTTGAAAAATTCTTTTTCGCGTTTTTGGCGTTTTTCGCGGTTTCTAAATTCTTTTGGTTTTTGTCCAAGCTATTCTTTCGTATTCAAGTTTCGGATAATAACCGAAATTAATCAGGAGACCAAGTTCAAAACCCGTTGCCTTTAAGTAATTCATAACTTGAGCGCGATTTTCATCACAAAGTTTTTGAATAGCCTTTATTTCAACAATAATTTTTCCAAAACAAATAAAATCCGGTTTATAGAATTGTTCTAACTTGCGCTCACGATAATAAATATCTAATCTTTCCTGCGAATTAAATTGTATTTTCTGAAAATCAAATTCGATTTCCAAACATTCCTGATAAACAGGTTCGACAAAACCGCAGCCTTTGTTTTTATAAACTTCAAAACACGCGCCGATAATCGCATAACTTTCATCTTTAAAAATGAGTTCCGACATCTTTTTTTAGCGTCTTTCGCGTATTTAGCGGTTTAATTCGAGCGATAATTATCAAACTGCATATCAATCTGAAAATCGTGCGCCTTAAGCGCGGCGATGGTTTCCTGCAAAACGTCGCGGTCTTTGCCGGAGATGCGGACGGTTTCGCCCTGAATCGAAGCCTGCACTTTGATTTTCGCGTCTTTGATAAATTTGACGATTTCCTTCGCCTTTTCAATCGGAATTCCCTGCTGGATTTTCACCGTCTGGCGCACCGTGCCGCCTGCCGCCGCCTCGATTTTTTGATAATCGAGAGCTTTCAGCGAAATGCCGCGTTTGACGATTTTGGTTTGCAGAATATCGTTCATATTTCGCAGTCGGGTTTCGTCCTCGGCGGACATTATCAAATCTTTGACGGCGAGTTCGACCGTCGCCTTGCTGCCTTTGAAGTCGAAACGCTGCGAAACTTCCTTGATTGTCTGGTTGAGCGCGTTGGTTACTTCCGCGTAATCGGTTTTCGATACGATGTCGAATGAATTTTCTTTTGCCATAAATTTATTTTTCTCGAATGTTAAATTGTTAAAGTCAGGAATCGAACTTTTCTTGCATTATAGCCGAAAATCAAATATATTTTTCTTCACTCATTTTTTTTTCGCCAAGTTTTTTTGTTTCGGTTTAATTTCCCTTTTTTTATTTCCCGTTTTTGGGCAGCCGACAAAAACGGCGCGTAAATCTCGAAAGGACGATAATACTATGAAAATCAACCATTCTAAAATTCGCTTCAACCGTCAATCTTTCGCCGCAATTTGGGTGTTGTCAATTTTGCTGGTGTGCGCCGCCGGTTTCGTCAATGTCCGCGCCCAAACTTTTGAAGTTTCAGGAGAACGAATTGCGGACGGCGGCGGCGAATATAAATTTCCCGCCAATGTCTGCCTGACCGATGAAGCCCGCGCCGATATAAAAATCCGGTTGCGGGACAGCATCAGCCGTCTGCGGGCGGAAGGCAGATTAAACGAAACATATTCGTTGATGGCTCCGCTGTTTATTTTTCCGATTGCCGCCAATGCCGCCGTCAATAACGATTACGGCGTTCACGGCATCTCGAATTTCGTTGACCACAATTCGGCTTTTCCGAATCAAGTGCGCGATTTCAACTGCGGCACGCGCACTTACGACACTTCCGCCGGTTACAATCACAAAGGCGTTGATATGTTCACGTTCCCGTTCGGCATCAACAAAATGAACAATGACGAAGCGATTGCGATTGCCGCCGCCGCCGGACAGATTATATTTAAATCGAACGGCAATTTCGACCGCAACTGCTCTTTTAACAGCAACCAATGGAACGCCGTTTATGTGCGCCACACGGACGGCACGGTTTCGTGGTATGGACATTTGAAAAATAATTCGCTGACCGCCAAAGCCGTCGGCGAACAAGTCGCGCAGGGCGAATATCTCGGCGTGATCGGCAGTTCCGGCAACTCGACCGGACCGCATCTGCATTTTGAAATATACGATGCCGGCAACCGCCTGCAAGACCCGTATCAAGGCACCTGCAATTTGCTGAACAGCACGACTTACTGGCAAAATCAACCGGCGTATTTCGATTCAAAAATCAATAAACTAATGTCGCATTCCGCGCCGCCCGCGCTTCAGCCGTGTCCGAACGCGGATGTTATCAACGCGAAAAACGTCTTCGCGCCCGGCGGTCAACTCATCGTCGCCGCCTATTACCGCGACCAGGTTATCAATCAAGTCAGTCAGCTTTCCCTGACGCAGCCGAACGGCACGGTCTTTACGAATTGGACGCACACCAGCCCGAACACTTACGCCGCTTCCTACTGGTTTTGGACGCTCACGCTGCCCGCCAACGCGCCCGTCGGAACGTGGAAGTTTCGCGTGGTTTATCAAGGTCAAACCTCCGAACATTCGTTTCAAGTTCGCACGGGAAGTCCGAGCCGGTTTGATTTTGACGGCGACGGCAGAGCGGACGTTTCCGTTTTTCGTCCGAGCGACGGCACGTGGTATTTGCTGCAATCGCAGAACGGTTTCACCGGCTTGGCGTTTGGTTTGGGAACGGACAAGCTCGCGCCCGCTGACTATGACGGCGACGGCAAAACCGATGTCGCGGTCGTCCGAAACGGAGTTTGGTATCTCAACCGAAGCCAATTAGGTTTTACCGGCATTCAGTTCGGCGACGGCAATGATATTCCCGTTCCGGCGGATTACGACGGCGACGGGAGAGCGGACGTGGCGGTTTTTCGACCGTCAAACGGCGTTTGGTATATTCAACGCTCGCAACTCGGTTTTACCGGCATCGCTTTTGGGCAATCAGGCGACAAACCAGTCGCAGCCGATTACGATGGCGACGGCAAAGCCGACATCGCGGTTAATCGCGGCGGCACCTGGTATATTCAGCGCAGCCAACTCGGTTTTACCGGAATCGCCTTCGGCACGGCGGACGATAAATTAGTTCCGGCGGATTACGACGGCGACGGCAAAACTGACATCGCAGTATTTCGACCGTCAAACGGAACGTGGTATTTGCAGCAAAGCACCGCGGGATTTACGGGAATTGCGTTCGGCTTGGGAACTGATTTGCCGACCGCTGCCGATTACGACGGCGACGGACGCGCCGATGTCGCGGTTTTCAGAAACGGCACGTGGTATCTGAACCGCACGGCGCAGGGCTTTACCGGCATCGCGTTCGGCGCGGCGACCGATAAACCCATACCGAATACTTTTGTTTATTAGAGATGTTTGATTTTGCCCTACCTTCAATTCGAGATTTCAAATTTGAAATCTCGAATTGAAGAAACATCGGCTAATTAAAAAACCAGAGTATTTAATAGTCTGTAAGTAGTCGGACGCAATTAAATATCACTAAAATGCGTGTTCGATAAAGTTCAGAGTCCACCCTTGAGCGCGTTGCCGCTAGCGAAGCGCGGCGGCAAAGGGCGTTCCGCGTTTGGACTCTGAACACGGCGGAAAACGTCGCAAAACTTTTGCTCACCTGCTTAATTTGTTCTTCCGATGTCGCGCCGAAACTGCATTCCGTTCCAACTGATTTTGCTGACGGCGCGATACGCTTTTTCTAATGCTTCATCTAAATTTTCCCCGTTTCCCGTGATGCCCAAAACTCTGCCGCCGACCGTGATAAAATTCTCGTCCGCGTCTTTCGCCGTTCCCGCGTGAAAGACGTTCACGTCTGCAAAATCAGCGTCCAAACCACGAATAATATCGCCGGTTTCCGGTTTATTCGGATAACCTTTGGAAGCCAGCACGACGCACGCCGAACTGCCCGTTTGCCATTCGATATTTATTTTATCGAGCGTTTGATTGAGCATCGCTTCGCAGATTTCGACTAAGTCCGTTTGCAGTCTGACCAAAATCGCCTGCGTTTCCGGGTCGCCGAAGCGCACGTTGTATTCCAAAACCTTCGCGCCCGTTTTCGTCATCATCAAGCCTAAAAATAAAATTCCGCGAAACGGAAAATTTTCCGCCCGACAGCCTTCGAGTGTCGGTTTGATAACTTCTTCGATGATTTTGGCGAGTTCCGCTACGCTCAAAAGTTCCGCGCCGGTAATCGTTCCCATGCCGCCGGTATTCGCGCCTTCGTCGTTTTCAAAAATTCGTTTGTGGTCGCGCACCGGCGGCATCAGCGCGAAGTTGTCGCCGTCGGCAAACATTAAAAGCGAAACTTCCCTGCCGATTAAACATTCTTCCAGAACGATTTTCTCGACCGCTTCTTTGCCGACCAAATTTTCCAGATCGTTAATTGCTTGCGCGGCTTGCCTTCGATTTTCGGCGACGATTACGCCTTTGCCCGCCGCCAAGCCGTCGGCTTTGACGACAACCGGCGAATTTTCATCGCCGAATTTTCCGCTTTCGAGAATTTCAATCGCTTCACGCGGCGAGTCGGCGGTTCGATATTCGGCGGTCGGAATTCTATGCCGCGCCATAAAATCTTTGGCGAAAGACTTACTCGCTTCAAGCCGTGCCGCTTGTTGATTGACGCCGATAATCTTCAAATTTCTCTTTTCAAATTCGTCAACAATTCCTAATGCCAGCGATGTTTCGCCGCCGACAAAGGTCAAATCAATTTGATTTTCAGCAGCAAATTCAGCGAGTCTTTCTATTTCGTGCGGCTTGATGGCAACGCATTCGGCGATTTGAGCGATTCCGGCGTTGCCGTCCGCGCAAAAGATTTTCGCTGCCTTCGCGCTGTTCTTAAAAGTGCGGCAGAGAGCGTGTTCGCGTCCGCCTGAACCGACGACTAAAATTCTCATAGTTTTTGGAATTATAACAAAACACTCGCAAAACTTGACACTGCCAACCGATAGTTATAAGTTCAAAATATCGGTCGAGCCAATTTTCAGCAGAAAAAGCATCTCCCAAAACAAAAAATCTTTATAAAATTATTTTTGACCGAAGATTTCAAAACTATGCTTAGCATTTTTCCTGCGAAGTGCGGAAACAGCATATTTTTGGAACTAAAAAAACAATAAGGAAGTAAAAGATTGTGCAAAACAATCTCAAAGAATTTAACCAAACGACTTTCGCGGACGAACCGAACTTAGCAGATACGAATATCTCCTGCATTGACTGCGGAAATGGTTTTGTGTGGACGGTCGGCGAGCAGGTGTTTTTCCGCGACAAAGGTTTGCAGAACCCGCCGAAACGCTGTAAAGACTGTAAAAAAGCCAAAAACGAGCGGCTCAACGTCATTCTCACCGCGCACGAATCCGGCATTAAACAAAAAATTGAAGTCGCCGTTTATTGCGCTCGCTGCAACGGCTACACGACCGTTCCTTTCTATCCATCGCAAGGTCGTCCGGTCTACTGTCGTTCCTGCTTTTTGGAAATGAATCCATTGCCGCAAAACGGCGACGATAAATAAGTAAAAAGCGAAAGGTAAATGGTAAATGGTAAAAAGTGAGGAATTGTTGATGTTGTAGCGCGTTCGCTAATCATCTCCTGTAATGCCTCAGTCATAAGTTCTGACTGGAGCGCAAGCGTCCCCGCTTGCGCTCCAGTCGCTAAAACTTATGACTGAGGCATTACCATCTCCTTACTTTTACCATTTACCATTTACCTTTTACCTTTTACCTTTTCCTTTCTAACCGCCGACGTGAACGCTCGGACGCAGTTCCGGGTCGGGTTCGGCTTGCCGCAAAATTTCTCTGGTGACGGGTGCCGTGTCGCCTTCGCCGAATAAAACATACCTGATTAAATACGCAATCGGATTGCCTTCGCTCCAGCCGAAATAAACGTGCGGAATCTTGCCAGTTTTATCGCGTAAATGCAGCAGAAATGCGGCAATCGCGTTCGGCACGGCGGGCGATTCGGTTCGCAGAACACGATAACCTTCGATGTCCACGCCGCGCACTTTCAGTTTTCCCTTGAATTCCGACGCATCGCTCGTTTCGACTTCATAAAACAAAATCGGGTCGCTCGACGGAATATGATTGTCAACGCGCTTTTCGTGTTCTTTGAAACGATATTCAGCCACGTCGCCCGCTTCCCGGCGGTTCGTTACGATTCTGATTTCGCCGTCCGCCAAATCGTTCAAAAATTCCTGCGCCTTGTCGTCAAATTCGATTCTGTCAATTCGTAATTCGGTCGAACGCATCGCTCTCGAAATAAATGAAGCGGCGATAATCGTGAAAATAAAGAACGAAGCGATTTTGATACCGTCGGGACGTTCGATGATATTGGCGACCGTCGTATAAACAAAGACGACTGAAATCGCGCTGAACGCCCAAAACCAGGCACTATTTCTGCGCCGCGCGGAAAGCGTTACGGCGACGGCGGCGGACGATATCAAAAACAAAACGCCGGTCGCATATGCGCCGCCCTGCGCGTCAACGTCGGCGTTGAAAATTATCGTCACGACAAAACAAATCACCGTAAAAACCAATACGAGCGGTCTGGTCGCCCGCGCCCAATCGGGAGCCATTCCGTAACGCGGCAAATAGCGCGGAACGATATTTAGAAGTCCCGCCATCGCTGACGCGCCGGCAAACCATAAAATAAGAATTGTGCTGATGTCGTAGATTGTTCCGAAAATCTCGCCGACATTTCTGCCGAATTTCTCGCCGAATTTTTCGTGCGCGATAAAAGCTAACGCGCGTCCGTTTGCCTTGCCTTTTTCCTTAACGACTCCGGCAACGGTTTCTTCCGGCGTGCAAACGCAAAATTCGGGAATTTCGTGCGAATTTGCCGCGTTTCCGCAATCAACTTTCGGGCAAAATTCCGCCTCTTTGATAAGCAAAGTGGTTATGAAACTGCTGGCAATGAGCATAAAACTCATAATTAACGCCGCCGCCAACAGAAGATTTTTAGTATTGGTAATGCGTCCCGGACTTTTGACCAGAGGCATTACTGCCACGCCTGTTTCAAATCCCGACAAACCGAGTGCGAGTTTCGGAAAAGTCAATAACGACAACGCGACAATCAGCAGAATTCCTCGTGCCTCAAGGTTGCCGGATGCTGTTTTGTGAGTAAATAAAGCGGTCTTCCAGTTTGTCAAAAGGTCTGGGTGAGTAAAAATTTCATAAAATCCGACTGCCACCACGACTAAATTCAAGAGCAAATAAATTACCACTAAAACCACCGCAATCCCGATAGCTTCCTTAAATCCTTTAAGAAAAACCGCGCCGAGCAGCGCGATAAACCCGACGGTTATCAAAACCGGATGATTCATAAACGGCAGATGCGCTAAAACGAAAGGATTTTCGATGACGTGCGCGGTGGCGTCGGCGGCGGAAAGCGTAATGGTAATGACAAAATCGGTGGCGACGAAACCGAGCAAAACCAGCACGAACATTTTCCCTTTCCAGCGCGACAAAAGTGATTCGAGCATCGCTATCGAGCCTTCGCCGTGCGGACTTTCCGTGGCGACGCGGCGGTAAATCGGTAGTGCGCCGAACAGCGTCAGCAAAACGACCGCTAAAGTAGCAATCGGCGATAAAACGCCCGCCGCCACAAACGCGATGCCGGGCTGATAGCCGAGCGTCGAGAAATAATCAACACCCGTCAAACACATTACCTTCCACCACGAATGCTTAGGATGTCTTCCTTCCTTTTCGTATGGACCTTCAATTTCTCTTACGCCGTGCAGCAGCCAACGCCTGAAACGATTATCTTTTGACCTTTCCTTCATATCTTTAAACACGAAAAATCATTCAAATACCTTTCGGCATCTGCGGCAAAACTAATAGTTTAAATGATTTTTGATTGCTGTCGGCACAATTTTAAGAGGCAGTTTTTTATATTTTAAAACCTTGACAATAGCAAAATTTTACGCTGTTTATCAGATAGGTCAAGCAGAGCGAAACGGGAAAGAAAGAATTTAAAAATAAAAAGGGCGACGTCTCCCACACCGTCGCCCCTAGGTCACAAGTCCTCACCCCTCGTGACCAAGTGTTCACCGGGGAGGTGAACAACTTCAATTATGCACATTGAAAATTAAATTGCAAATAAAGTATAAGAGTTTTTTTCGGTTATTCATTTAACGATAAAAAGTAACTGCTCCAGGGATTGACAAACGGCTCGACCGTCAGACTTCCGACCGCAAATTGAGATTCATCATTGACTGTTTTCAGAAAAAAACTATATTCGCCGAAAAGAATTTCGGCGGCGACTTTTACTTCAAAACTAACGACCGAAATATCGTCGCCGTAATTTTGATCGGTTAAACTTTTCGGCGTAACTTTCAAATACGGCGAGTTAAATCCGATAATTAAATTCTCTGCCTTTAAATTTTTTCCGCCGACATAAATAAGGTAAGATTTACCGCCGTTAATCGGCACGGCTAACTCTGAGATTTGTCCGTTAAAGCCGACATACTGTAAATCAAAGTTCTTTTTGCCGCCGCTTAATTTTTTGACGATGTTTTGAGTTCTGCCTTTAATCACTTCGACTTCGCCGAGTTTTTCGACCGAATAGGATTTAGCCGCGATTTTTCCGCCGGATTGTGTATAAATTTTGTAACGTCCGCCGGATAAACCTTCGATTTGAAAACTTCCGTCGGCATTCGATAAAACTCCGGCGGCGACCCGACCGCTAGCGGTTTCTTCCGCCCAAACCTGAAAATTTTTTGCCGGTTTTCCGTTGAGCATCGTCAACTTCCCGTTTATCGTCCCGCAGCAATTGTCATCGGCATTTTTCGCGCCGTAGAGCGCACGAATTCCGGCTACGTCGTCTTCGGCTAACGTCCGCGCACCGAAACTCGGCAGATTATAAACGCCGTTTTTACCCGTGTGCGCGTGCATTGTCGCCCCCATTACGGAAGTGTGTTCGAGACCGAGCAAATGCCCGATTTCGTGCGTCAGCGTGGCTTCCAGGTCGAATGTGCCGGTTGAACCGTCGGTCGAAAATTGTTCGTAAGGATTTAGTACGATGTCGGCTTCCGTGATATTGCCTTTGCGATTGAAGAAGATTCTGGTGCGGGCGGAAACTTCCTGCGCGTCGCTGCCGAACAGCAAAAGATTTTCAGGCGTTTGCGCGATAGTCAGCAGACTCGTGCCGTCGCCGGATTTTCCCGAAGGGCTGACGGTTTGTTTTTCCGTCCACGCAACTTCAAATTTAATATCGGCGGACTTTTCCCAGGTCGCCAAACTGCGCTCAATCGCGCCTTTAATATCCGCGTCGGGTGTGATATACGGATTCGGTTTGGTCAAAGATGTCGAAATCGCAATCGGAATTGAATTGGTTTTCCAACGCAGCCGCAGCGTTTGAGAATCATCCGTGAACTGCGGCGCGTAGCCCATCGCCTGCCCGAATGAACTGACAAACAATAGCCAAACCAATAAAATTTTAGATAATTTCAACATCAAAAAACGTAAATTTTCGATTTACCTGCCAAAACCTTCGGTATTTTCCGTTCCGACTTTTTCCAAATCCGCGAAGGCGACCGTCAAAAGCAAAGCGACCAATGAAAGCGTCGCCAAAACGTAAAGAAGAGCGATTTGCTCGAAATAAATCAAAAATCCGATTACTATACCAACTACCAGCAGCCAAAAAAGCGCGATGGCGCGGCGGCTGAATCCATTTTGTTTCTCTGCCATAATTTTATAAAAATTTTCTTCGTGAATGTTAAGTCTAAACTCTAATTGATACCAAATTTTTTGCTGTCGGACAATCTAAAAAAGAGTTTAGTTCACAGAAAAGTGCTTAATCAATAATTCTTAACGGAAGATTTAACGAATTTTTTCTGCCGACTTCCGCGACTTTGAGAACCGGCGGAAACTTTCTTTTTTCGCCTCCGCGTTCGGCAACTTCGACAATATCAAAGGCTTTTAAGATTATGTCGTCGGCTTGACTGCTTTTAATTTTCTCCAAATCGGCTTCGATAGTTTTACTTTCGCCCGCTTCGCGCCGGAAAATCGTAATTTTTTTGGCATCGCCGCCTTTTGTTATTCCGCCCACGCTGTCAACGGCGCGTGAAAGCGTCGTCTGCGCCCGCGCGGAAATTTGTTTGGGATTGACC
>JAJAYR010000227.1 GCA_026786155.1 Pyrinomonadaceae bacterium | reverse complement strand
GTTTTGGACAAGTCGTTTTAAATCAAAAGGAAACTGAAAGAATTGCGAAAGAATCCGCATAGGAAACGAAAATTTCCAAACAATATTATACGGCGCACGACAAATGCCATGAAATGATGAAGCAAAAGAATTACTCGAAAGCCGAAGTTTCCTGTCGGCTTGCGGTTTCATTGGCAGAGAAGCTGCCAAGCTCGCGTTCGATGGAAAAGTATTCGGCTTATAAATGGCTGGGCTATTCTTTGGTATGGCAAAAAAAAAGCGCGGAAGCAATTCCTGTTTTGGAAAAATCGCTGACAATCGCCAAAGACCATCTTGACGAGACAAATGCGGAAACTGGCGAGGTTTATTTCATAATCGGGCAAGCGAATCATCTGCTCGGAAATATAGAAGTAGCGGGCGATTTTTATATAAAGGCTGAAAAAGTTTACCGCACCGCATTTGTGGAAATTGGCGATACAGATGTAGACGGCAGTGAATTACGTTCGCCTTATCCAAGATCAATCAAAAATATTCTTGAAGCGCATCTTCTTTTACTTAAAAATGCAAAACTAAACGATCAAGCATCAGTTATCGAAAAACGTCTAGAAAAGGCGAAAAAGGAATTTGCTAAATATCTAATTGATTAAAATGACACCGACGACAAGCGAAAGGCAATTAAAATATCAAACGGGTTTCGGCAATGAATTTGCGACCGAAGCGGTTGCAGGCGCACTTCCCATCGGGCGCAATTCGCCGCAGAAAGCACCGCTTGGACTTTACGCCGAACAGTTTTCGGGAACGGCTTTTACCGCGCCGCGTTCCTTTAACAAACGCACCTGGACGTATCGGATTCGCCCGTCGGTTACGCATCAACCGTTTGCGCGGATTGATAACGGGCGGCTCGTTTCAAAATTTGATGAACTTGAAACTACGCCGAATCAACTGCGCTGGAATCCGCTGACGATGCCGCAAATTGAGACGGATTTTGTTGACGGTTTGACGACGTTTGCCGGAAATGGCGATTCGTTTTCACAGCACGGCATTGCGATTCATATTTTTGCGTGTAATAAAAATATGACGGACAGATTTTTCTACAATGCGGACGGCGAAATGCTCGTCGTCGCGGAGAGAAATCGCGTCAGATTTTTAACCGAACTCGGAATTATCGAAATCGGTTCGGGCGAGACTGCTGTTTTGCCGCGAGGTTTGAAATTCCGCGTCGAATTGCCGGACGGTGAAGCTCGCGGCTACATCTGCGAAAATTACGGCGTGCAGTTTCGTCTGCCGGATTTAGGTCCGATTGGCGCGAACGGTTTGGCGAATCCGCGTGATTTTGAAACGCCGGTGGCGTGGTTTGAAGATAAAGACGGCGAGTTTGAACTGACGGCGAAATTCGGCGGCAATCTGTGGAGTTGCGCGATTGACCATTCGCCGCTCGATGTCGTCGCGTGGCACGGAAACTATGCGCCGTATAAATATGATTTGCGGCGGTTTAATACGATTGGAAGCATTTCGTTCGACCATCCTGACCCTTCGATTTTCACGGTTTTAACTTCGCCGTCGCCCGAACACGGCACGGCAAACTGCGATTTCGTAATTTTCCCTGACCGCTGGCTCGTCGCCGAAAATACGTTTCGCCCGCCGTGGTTTCACCGCAACATTATGTCGGAATTTATGGGCTTGTGTTTCGGGCAATACGACGCGAAGGAAGCAGGCTTCGTTCCCGGCGGCGCATCTTTGCACAATCAAATGTCAGCGCACGGACCCGATTTGGAAGCATTTGAAAAAGCGTCGAACGCCGAACTGAAACCCATCAAACTTGCGGGAACGATGGCGTTTATGTTCGAGTCGCGCTACATCATTCGCCCGACGAAATACGCGATGGAAACTTCCGAATTACAGCACGAATACTTTGAAGTCTGGCAGAAATTGAAAAAGAATTTTAAGGCGTAGCAGATTTATAAATTTTTCGCCGTCGCTTCGACCGTGATGCTGAAACGGCGCAGACGGTTTTTGACGAAACGATACTGCGCCGTGAACGCGCCGAAATTCACGGTTTTATTTTGGGCTTCCCGTGTTTCCAATTCTTTGACTTCGGTCAGCCGGTAACGCAGCGTTCGCGCTTTTTTTAATCTTTCGTCGCCTTCCGGTGTGCCAAGTTTTTTTATCACATTCTTCGCGCCGGTGACGTTCGGAATGGCGAAAATCAAGGACGTTGCCGACGGTTTTTCGCCGATGAAAAAGCCTGATTCGCTGACGAAAAAGTTCACGCCTTTCATTTGATAATGCTTGTTTCGATAAGATTCGCCGACGGCAAAAACTTCGATTCCGACGACTAAAAAAGGACGCTCTTTCGAGTAAGCGGTAATCGCCATCACCTGCGTTCCGTATTCGTTGTAGAAAAAATAGCGCGGCTGTTTGAGTTCGTTGTCGTAACGCGGCGAATAGCTTTGCAGCGTCGTTTTTGCCGTCTCTTCGTCGCCGAGCCGGAATCCGGCGACGCTCAATTCGGGTTTTATAGTTTGCGAAAAAACTGCATTGACAGAGGTTATTAAAATAAAAGCTGCCATTAAAAATAAAACCAAATTTAACAACGTCGTTTTCATAAATCAGTCTCCAAAATATGTTAATTTGCGAACAAGCGAATTGTTGTCCGCCCTCATTATAACAAATTGAAGCACGAAGTTGTTTTTATTTGGAAGCGGGGCAGTTGCAGCGAAAAAGGTAAAAGTGATGCCGGTTGGTCGGCAAATTTTTCTTTGTCCGAACAGCGAATAGTTGATAGTTAAGAGCGAACAGTTGCGCTCGCGGCGTCGTTCGCTCTTAACTATCAACTATTCGCTGTTTATTCGGTAAAAATGCCGTTTCAAGTAATTCAACTTCGTAGCTCTATTACTTTAAACTCAACAAATTAGCAAAAAGCCGGTAAGAACCCGGAACACCGGCGGGCAGTTGGCGGAAAAAAGCGTAACTGCAATAAACGTATTTTCCTTTGCCGATATTGGCGACGACCAAACCGCCTTTATTTTCGGCTTCGCCCGCGTCGTGCGATTCCAAAAGTGGTTTGTATCCAGCGTCAAAAGTCGTGAAAGAATAAAGATTTCTTTCCTGCACCCAACCCGCAAAATCCGCGTCGGTGATTTTATTCGGAAAATTGAAAACCGGACTTTGTGCGTCTAAAATCGTAACCTGCGCGTTTTCGTCCACGACCCGCGCACCGAGTTTCGCGGGAAACGGCAACAGATTTTCGTATTCGGGACGCTGATACTGGACAATCAGTTTGCCGCCGTTTTTAACGTAATCCAAAAGTTTCTGATTGTTTGCAGTCAAATCAGCCCGCACCTGAAAAGCGCGAGTGCCGACGACAATCACATCGAATTTCGACAAGTTGCTGTTCGTCAAATCGTTTTCGTTCAGCATCTCGACCGACAAACCCATCTGCCGAATCGCTTCGGCAACGCCGTCGCCGCTGCCCGCTATGTAACCGACTTTGACGGGAGCGACTTTTAAATCGAAGACTTTTACTTTCGCTCTGGTTTCCGTGTAAAAGCGATGTGTTTGGATGTGCGGATAAGCGATGGTGTGCATTGTTTGACTGAAAGTTTCGTCGTTCGC
The DNA here is from genome assembly GCA_026786155.1 of Pyrinomonadaceae bacterium. GTDB lineage: Bacteria > Acidobacteriota > Blastocatellia > Pyrinomonadales > Pyrinomonadaceae. The sequence continues at coordinate 227 of JAJAYR010000227.1, read as the reverse complement.
CGTGGCTTGTGCGCTGATTTAAAAATCGGAGATTTTTACATCAGCGGGAATAGTGATGTCGACCGCGCGAGATGACGACGAGCGGGCGAAACGTGCGAATTGCCCGAACCGCGTCACAGAGAATTATTTTTTCGTCCCATTTACCTTTCGTTTCTTCCAAAGTTTTGGAAAATCCGAAATCGAAAGCGCGGGTAAAATACTGTTCCGCGCCGTCGAGTCGTCTGGCT
>JAJAYR010000226.1 GCA_026786155.1 Pyrinomonadaceae bacterium | reverse complement strand
GCGATTCGCATCACGGTTGATTTCCCCGCGCCGTTTTCGCCGACCAGCGCGTGAATCGTGCCTTTTTCGATTTTGATTGAAACGTCGTTATTGGCGACTACGTTTCCGAATGTTTTGGTTATGTTTTTTAGTTCAAGCATTTTGTTTTCCGGGTTATTGCAGTAGAATTCGCCTATGGCTTTCAGCGAATATAAAGATATAGGTCAAGTTCAGATTGAGTTCAACATCACACTCGACGAAGAAAATTTTATCTTTGCCAATGCCGTTAATCCGCCGGAGATATTTCTACGGGAGTTTGAATTTACGCGCGAAAATTTTCCGGTTTTCACGTCGGAGGGCGCACGCACCGAAGCCGTTATTTTCCCGATTCTGCGCGAAATTTACAAAGATTACAGCGATAAGTTTGTTCTCTGGATTCAGAAATCTTTTTCCTACGACGCAAAACTCAACGGCACACCCGATTATCTAGTCGCTACCAAATCACCTTTGGGAAAAACCGTTTTCGCCAAGCCGTTGCTCGGCGTGGTCGAAGCCAAGAAAAACGATTTCGAGGTTGGTTGGGCGCAATGTCTGGCGGAACTCATCGCTATCCAAAAAGTCAACGCCGATGAAGAAACTCCAGTCTATGGAATCGTCACCGACGGCGAAAGATGGCAGTTCGGCAAGTTTCAAAGAAATCTGCTCACGCGCCAAATTGCGGGTTTCACAATTGACGACTTACCCGCGCTTTTCGGCGCACTGCATTTTATCTTTCAATCAATTTCAAAAAACGTCAACTAAAAAAAGTTCGACCGATTTTATCTTTTTGCCTTTTTCCAAAACAATCTAACAAAATCCATTTTCGGCTTGTTTGTCCGGCAATTATAACATTAAACAGTTGACTCCAACCTTTCCCATTCCCCGTATAAATCCTGAATCTGTTTTTCCGTCTGTTTATATTTTTGGGAAACTTTCTGCAATTTCGCGTGGTCGGAAATCGTTTCCGGCAAACTCATCTCAAGCGTCAGTTTCGTCAGACTTTCTTCCAGATGCGGAATCTTGCCTTCGATTTCTTTGACGCGCCGTTCGACTTTTTGCTGCTGATTTTTACTAATCTCGCTTTTCGGCTTTGGTTCTTCAATTTTTGCGTCCGATGCTGACGATTTAAACTCTCGACTCTCGACTCTCAACTCTCGACTCTTTTTCCAATCGTGAAATTCAGAATAATTTCCGTCAAACACAATCGTTTCTCCGTCGTCTTCAAACGAAAAAATCTGCGTCGAAATTTCGTCGAGAAAAAATCGGTCGTGGCTGACGGCGAGAATCGTTCCCGGATAATTTTCCAGCGCGGCTTCCAACGCTTCGCGCGACGGAATGTCGAGATGATTGGTCGGTTCGTCCAAAACTAATACGTTCACGCCGGAATAAATAAGTTTTGCCAGCGCGAGTCTGCCTTTTTCGCCGCCCGACAAATCGGCGACTTTTTTGAAGATTTCTTCGCCGGTGAACAAAAATCTCGCTAAGAAAGAACGCAGTTCGCCGTTGTCGGCATTCGGCGCGACTCGCCGGATTTCCTGCACGATTTCGTTCCGCGCATCCAAATCCTCCAAATTCTGCGCGTAATAACCGATACTGGTTTTCGTTCCCCAATTTAATTTGCCGTCAAGTTCGCGCTGGCTGCCGAGAATCGTTTTCAAAAAAGTGGTTTTGCCCGTGCCGTTGCCGCCGATAATGCCGAGACATTCACCGCGATTCAGAGTGAAATTGATGTCTTTGGCGAGAATTTTTTCACCGTAACCGATTGCCAATTCTTCCGCCGTCAAAACATTCAGTCCGGCGCGTTCGACATTTTTCAGATTGAAATTGCCGCTCGCTTTATCAACCGTGACGGCTTCGACTCTCTCCAAACGCTCCAACATATTGCGCCGCGATTTCGCCATTTTCGTTTTCTGACCGGCGAGATTGCGGCGGACGAAATCTTCGGTTTTGGCGATAAATGACTGTTGATTTTCAAATTCGCGCATCTGCTGTTCGCGGCGTTCGGCGCGTTCGACTAAGAATTGCGAGTAATTTCCTTTGTAAGTTACGGCTTTGCCTTTATCAATTTCGATAATTCGGCGGCACGTTCGGTCGAGAAAATAGCGGTCGTGGCTGACGATGACGAACGCGGTTTCGTAATTCTGCAAAAAATTTTCAAGCCATTCGACCGCGCCGACATCCAAATGATTCGTCGGTTCGTCGAGCAGTAAAATGTCGGGATTCGACAATAATAATCGCGCCATTCCGAGACGATTTTTCTGTCCGCCGGAAAGATTTTTTGTTGCCAGATTCCAAGTCTCCTTCGTAAAACCCAAACCGAGCAAAATCGCTTCGGCTCGCGCCGTGAAGGTGAAACCGTCGGCGTTTTCAAATTCGATTTGCAAATCGGCGTATTTTTCGAGAATTTCCTCCGTCGCGTCTTTCGCCATTGCGACTTCGAGATGGCGCATCTCCGCTTCGATGTCGTGCAGCCGCTGAAAAGCCGAAAGCGCGGCGGTGTGAACGGTTTCGTCTTCGGTAAAGTCAACGTGCTGTTGCAGCAAGCCGATTTTCAGATTAGAAAGTTTGTGAACTTCGCCCGAATCGGCAGATTCTTCGCCGGTGATAATACGGAAAACCGTCGTTTTGCCCGCGCCGTTGCGCCCGACCAAACCGACTTTTTCATTCGGGTTGATTTGAAACGAAATGCCGCGCAGAATCTCGTTGCCCGCGTAGGATTTATAAATATCTGATAAACGAAAAAGCATTTTATAAGAAAAATAACGAGTAACCGAAGAGCGCGTTACTCGTTAAATTTTAATTCCAATATAATCCGCAGATTATTTGGCGTTCGTATTGGCGTTGGTTTTCACATTCGCCGGTGCGTTCGCATTGGTTTTGACGTTTGAATTGGCGGTCGTATTGGTGTTCGCATTCGCGCTCGAATTCGTATTGACGGCGGTATTCGCATTCGTGTTCGCCGTCGGCAGAGTCGCCGAACCCGCCGGACGTGCGCCGCTCAATTCATTCGGATTGTCAACGACTTTCTTCGCCAGAAAATTTTCGATTTTCGCTTCGTTCATCGTCATCGCTTGATAAGATGCCGCGAGCAGTTGCTTGCGGGCGGTAATCAGCGAATCGGTAACTTGCTGACGCATTCCCGGACTCTCAAGCGTCAGATTTTCGTCTTTGTCGCTGCGTTCCTGAAGTTTAAGAATGTAATACTTTCCCTGCATTTGCGTGCCGACGATTTGACCGATTGGAAATTTTGGGTCCATCAAACCAGCGGCGATCTGCGCCGGAAAACTTTGTTTTAGTTCATCTACGGAAACGTAACCCAAGTCTCCACCTTGCAGACGACTTTGGTCTTCGCTTTTTTCACGCGCAACCTGCGCGAAACTTTCGGGATTTTGTCTTACTTGATTAGCGATTTCTTGGGCTATGCGAATCGCATCAACGTCATTTTTCGTCGTATCGCCTTCGCCGTTGTCCGCCGGATCAACGACGATTGCCGCCAGTTTCACGCCTTTTTTCTTGACGAAGGCTTCTGGGTTGCCGGTGTAAAACGCCTCGATTTCGCTGTCTTTCGGCGGCTCGATTTTGCCGGTAATTTTGTCGGTCAGCTTTTGAATCGCCAAACCGCGTTTAATCGTGTCGCGCAAAGCGGCATCCGTTACGCCCGCTTCTTTCATCTGTTTGTCGAAGGCTTCCTGCGAAAGTCCGCTGGCGGTTCTTTGCTTGTTGAACTCCGCCGCCACATCTTCGGCGGTCGGAACGGTTCCTTCTTTTTCGGCTTTTTGGAACATTACTTCCTGCTGAATCAAACCTTCCAAAACTTGCAGCCGCGCCTTCGCCAGTTCGAGCGGCGATAACTTCGCTTCCTGTCCCTGTCCCTGCTGTTTGATGACGCGCTCGACTTCTTCGAGTTTAACGGCTTTGCCATTGACGGTCGCGGCGGTTTCATTTGGATCAATACTGCCGCCCGTGACGGTCGAATTGCTCGCGGTGTTGGTTTGACAAGCGTTCAGAGTGAACGCGGCGACTGCTAAAAAGGCAATCGAAAAAATCTTAAAATTAGGTTTTCGCACTATGGCTTCTACTCCTTCAAATTTAACTATTCGTTTCATTACTTGACTTGGTTCGTATTTATTTGTTATAAATCTTGTTTTTGAGTTTGTTCGCAAACTCTTCATTTCACAACCTCGTTATTATTTTTTGGAGGCTTGATTATTATGGCAAAACGATGCGATGTCTGCGGCAAAGGTCCGCAATTCGGAAATAATGTTTCACACGCAAACAACAAACCGCGCCGCCGGTTCAACCCGAATCTGCAATCGGTGCGCGTTCGACTGCCCGCTGGCGGCAACGGACGACAAAAAGTTTGCACTCGCTGTATTAAAGGCGGCAAAGTTGTCAAAGCGGCGTAATTTTTTTAGAAACAAAACGCTTATTTTTAGTTGCCAAACGCTTGAGTTTTATTTCGGCGTTTGGCTTTTTTAGTGGAGAGTGGAGAGTAAAAAGTGGCGGGAACAGATTGCTTTACTCGCCACTCGCCACTCTTTACTCTCCACTTTCTACAAGCGCGATGCAGTCAATCTCAACCCGCGCATCGCGCGGCAGTCGCGCCGCCTGCACGGTCGCCCGCGCCGGTTTATTGTCGTTGAAATACTCGGCATAAACTTCATTCATCGCCGTAAAGTCGTTCATATCCGCCAAAAAAACGGTCGTCTTGACGACATTATTCAAACCGCTTCCCGCCGCTTTTAAAACCGCGCTCAAATTCTTCAAAACCTGATGCGTCTGCTCCGCGACATCGTTCGATACAAACTCGCCGGTGCTAACATCAATCGGGATTTGCCCCGAACAAAAAATCATATTTTCCGCTTTGACGGCTTGCGAATAAGGACCGATTGCGTCCGGTGCATTTTCAGTTGATATTATTTCTTTCACGTTTCAGTTCGCCTCGGTAATCTTTTTATCTATTAAAGCAAAAGGCGAATTTTAGCAGATAAAACGCGAAATTCCAAATTATCAGATTCTAAATCACCAAATTGCAAAAGTTTGGCGCATCAATCTGGAATTTGGAATCTGAAATTTGGAATCTAAAAATTCACCCGTTCGACGGCAATCACGCCCGGCACTTGCTGTATCGAAGTTATTACGCGGTCGAGATGTTTTTTGTCGAAAACCTCAATCGTAACTTCGATTAACCCGCGGTCGTTTTTAGAAATTTCAGCGCGGGCATCGCGGATGCCGGTCTTGATTTCGGCAATCGCGTTGGTAATTCCGGCGAGCATTCCCGTCCGGTTTTCCGTTGTCGCCAAAAGCCTGACCGATTGAATCTGTTGTTCGTCGCCTTTCGCCCATTCGACGTCAACGATGCGTTCGCGGTTGACCATTAACTGTCCGACGTTTTTACAGCGTTTGTTGTGAACGACGATGCCTTTGCCGAGCGAGATGTAGCCGATAATTTCTTCGCCGCGCAAAGGATTGCAGCAGCGGGCGCGGGTCGTCAAAAGATTGTCCACGCCTTTGACGATAATCGCGTCCTCGCCCAGACCGATAAACTTTTTGACGGCTTTCATTCCGGTTTCGAGCCGTGTTTCCTTTTTCTTTTCCGGGTCGAGTTCGGCGAACTTTTCCGCGCCTAAAAATTTCGCTAAAATGTTGCGCGGCAAAGTTTTACCGTAACCGACCGAAGCCAGCAAATCTTCCGCTCTGCCCAAACCGTATTCATTGGCGATGCGTTTCATTTCGTTGTCGTTGGTAATCAATTTCTTCGGCGAAAGTCGAAATTTATCAGCTTCTTTTTCGAGCAGTTTGCGCCCGATTTCGATTGATTCGACGCGCTGCTGGTCGGCAATCCAATGGCGAATCCGGTTTCGCGCCTTCGACGTAACGACGTAATTCAGCCAATCGCGCGACGGTTTCGAGTTCGGCGTGGTTAAAATTTCGACGACATCGCCGTTTTGCAGTTCGGTGCGAAGCGGCACGATGCGCCCTTTGATTTTCGCGCCCGTGCAGTTGTCGCCGACTTCAGAATGAATCGCGTAGGCAAAATCAATCGGCGTTGAGCCGCGCGGAAGCTGGAAAATTTTGCCCATCGGCGTAAAAGCATAAACATCTTTCGGATATAAATCGAGTTTTAACGATTCGATAAATTCCTCCGAATCGTCATTCTCCCGCGTCGTTTCGACGAGCGGCAAAAGTAGTTTCTCGACGGTTTTGCGAAGTTCGTCGAGATTTTCGTCGTCGTCGCGCCTTCCGAGTTTGCTTTCCTTATATTTCCAATGCGCCGCCACGCCTTCTTCGGCAATCTGGTGCATCTCTTCGGTGCGAATCTGCACTTCAAAAGATTGCCCGTTGTCGCTGATAACCGACGTGTGAAGCGACCGATAGAGATTGTCGCGCGGGTTGCCGATCCAATCCTTAAACCGTTCGGGAACGGGTGTCCAGATGTCGTGAATGACGCTTAAAGCCAAATAGCAATTTTTTTTATCGTTCGGCGTGATGATTCGCGCGGCGATTAAATCATAAACTTCTTCGATTGTCAGTTTGCGCTTTTTCAGTTTTTTCCAGAGCGAATACAAACGCTTGACGCGCCCTTGAACTTCGACGAACGGCACGTCGTTTTCAGTCAATTTGTCCTTAATCGTGCCGGTGATTTTCTCGATCATCGCTTCGAGTTCGGGACGACGCGAGTCAACCTCTTTGGAAAGTTGTTTATATTCTTCGGGATAAATGTTCTGAAAAGCTAAATCTTCGAGTTCGCTGCGAAGTTTTCCCATTCCGAGACGATGGGCAATCGGCGCGTAAATATCCAGCGTTTCCTGCGAAATGCGGGCGCGTTTTTCCGGCTTTAGAAAACCCATCGTCCGCATATTGTGCAGCCGGTCGGCGAGTTTGATCAGCACGACGCGCACGTCGGTAATCATCGCCAAAACCATTTTGCGGACGTTTTCGGCTTGCTGTTTTTCTTTGGATAGATTGCTGATGTGCGCGATTTTGGTTAGACCGTCAACGAGTATCGTAATTTCATCGCCGAAATACTCGCGGATGGTGTCGAGGTCAACCAGCGTGTCTTCGACGACATCGTGCAGCAATCCGGTCGAAACGCTCGTTTCATCGAGCCGCATATCCGCCAAAATATCGGCGACTTCCAGCGGATGAATCAGATAAGGTTCACCCGAAGCCCGCTTTTGCCCGCGATGGTGCATCGCCGAAAAAAGATACGCCCGCCGTATCAAGTCAATATCCGGCTCCGGGCGGTTTTTCTCAACCTTGGCGATGACGTCTTCGATGCGAATCATAAAACTCGGTCATTTATAATGTTTGAAAAACTATAAATGAAAAGGCGATACTCGATTTTTATTGTAATCGAGTATCACCTGTCCTGAAAATAAATTTGGAAAAGCGGTTATTTGTTGGCGTTCGCCTCATTTTTCGCAGCTTCCTGCTGGGCTTTCAGCGCGTCCTCTTTTTCTTTCTTGGCTTTTGCCAATTCGCTAAATCTGGCTTTGGCTTTGTCGGATTCGGCTTTCAAACTGTCTTCGAGTTGTTTATTGCCTTCCATTTCGGCAAGCCGTGATTGCTGAATCAACATATTCGCCTTGTATGACCAAACGGCATCGCTATTCGTGTCGAGTTTTTCAGCCCGATTTGCTAAATCCAAGCCTTCTTCCACACATTTTTTGAATGTTTCAAAAGTTGCCGGATCTTGCGGCTTAGTATATTCAAAAACCTGCTTGCCGTCCTTAGTAACCGTTTTCTTCACCGGCTCGACATCGGAAATTTCGTTGGAACACGAATACTTTTTAGCGGCGAGTTTGGTTAATGCTTCGGCACGCTGTTCGTTCGGAACTGCCTCATTATTACTGCGGTCGGTAACCCATTTGAGCCACTCTTCATCTTTGTTGAGATTTTCTAAAAGATTGGCGACTGCATTAAACGAGTTTTGGTCTTTGGCATCTCCCGCTAAAACCTTTTTATACTCCTGAATCGCTTCATCCGCTTTCGCCGTGACCTGCCGATCTCCGATAAATTGGGAATGCAGTGTTCGGGCTAAAAATAATTGCGCGGCTTTGCCTTCGGCGGTTTGACCTTGCGGGTCGCGGCTAATCGCATTACGAAACAATTGCTCGGCATCCGGGAACTTCCTGTCTTTGTAGGCTTGTCCGCCGTCAACCAAATTCTTTCGGGTAATAATGCGGTTATAATATGAGCAATTTGCGCTCATTAAAACTGTTAATAAAATTACCGATAATATCCCTAAACGAGAAAATCCCATTTTGATTCGACTCCATTTATCGTGTGTCATAACGGAAACTACTCAATCAATTTCCGTTACGACAAACTAGATTATTCTGCTAAATCGTCAATTTGCAATCCGATTGGCTGCGCTCCGGCTTGTTTGGCTGCATCAATCACTCGCACGACTTCTCCGTATTTCATTGAACGCGGCGATTTGATAAAAACAGTTTTTTCGACTTCATTAGTGCCTTCGCGTAAAACACCGCCGGTTTCTCTTTCTTTAAAAATGTTTATCAACCGGGCGGTTAACTCACCGGCGTTTGAAACATCACCGGCTGGTTCATTGTTTAAAGTAATTTTTTTGTCGGCGTTGTTAATTCCGATAACCAAAGTTAAAGGATTCGGTCGCGGCACGACCGTTTGATCTTCGGGTTTCGGTTCAGCCGGAACTTTTGCCTCGAACTTATGCGGTTTTGTCGGGGTAATGATCATAAAAATAATCAAAAGCACCAGCAAAACGTCAATCAACGGCGTTACATTAATGTTTGGTGTCGCTCCACCGGAGCCTGATGACATTCCCATATTTAATACTCCTTGAGTTTATAGAAAATAATTATTGGGCAGCGGCGGTTTTAGTGTCTTTTTTCTTATCGGCAACCAAACCTATCTTGTCAATATCCTGTTTGCGAATCGTGTCAATCGCTTCGACGACTCTTCCGTAATCAACATCAATTCCGCTTTTGATATAAACAATCCGCTTATCGGGTGCTTTATCCTTCATTAGAGTTTTGATTTGTTCGCCCAAAGTCGTCAAAGGATATTGGTTTTTGCCGATATAAAAGTTACTGTTGTCGGGAATTGCAATAATTACCGAAGTATCCTTTGAAATATCGCCGTCCTCGTCCGGGCTAATCATTTCGCGCGGCAGATTAACGGAAACTCCCTGTTGAAGCAAAGGAGTAACCACCATAAAAATGATTAATAACACCAGCATCACGTCAACCATCGGAGTTACGTTAATATCCGAATTATACTCGTCATCGCCACCAACTTTTCCTGCCATAACAATATTCCCCTTTCAATAATCCTCAGGTTATACAAATTTAACTGTTTAAGTTTTTGGTTCTTTGTTTCAGGAAATAATCTACTAATTCCGAAGCGGAATTTTCCATTTCGACGCTGAAACTCGTAACTTTATTCGTGAAATAGTTAAACATCCAAACTGCCGGAACCGCCACCGCGATACCGAAAGCCGTGGCGACCAACGCTTCCGCGATTGCCGCGCCGACCGCGCCGATGCCGGCATTTTCAGCCGATGCCAAAGCGACGAACGCGCCGATAATTCCGACGACCGTTCCGAATAAACCCACGAACGGAGCAGTCGAACCGACCGTTGCCAAACCTGACAATCCGCGTTTGAGTTCAGCGGTTTTGACGGCAATCGCTCGCTGCAAAGCGCGTTTCGAGGCTTCCATCTCGTCGCCCGAAATATCCGAGTTGCCCTGATGCGCGATGAATTCTTTCAAACCAGACGAAACGACCATCGCCAAATGCGAATCCTTATGTCGGTCGCTGATATTGATAGCTTCATCAATATTGCTCGTTTTCAACGCCTGTGCCACTTTCGGCGCATACTGTCGGGACTGGGATTTAGCTTTGTTGTAGGTCAGCAGTCGCTCGATACCGACGGCAATCATATAAATTGATTGCAGCAAAAGTACGATGATAACAATCCAGCCCGGAATCGTTAAACTTTTTGCAATGTCATAGATGCCGAAGGAAATTTTCCCACCTTCCGCGAAAAGTAAAAACAAGCCTAAAAAACTCACTAAAAAAGTCATGATTTATCCTCCAAAAGAATCGAAATTTTTTATATATTGCAAAGTATAATGATTCGGGAGAAGGAAACATCGCGCTTCTCCCGAAGATATGTTCTCTACGGAACAAAGTTATAAACGATAACGCCCGTTACGGAAACAGCCTGCCCGGAAAGCGTCGTCGGAGCGAATCTCGCCTGCCGCGCGGCTTGTTCAGCCGCCTGCCGCAGAAGCGGATGACCGGAAACGGCACTTGCCGAAACAACGCTTCCCGATTCGCTAATCGTCACCTGAACATTCACCGCTCCGCTGGCGCGAACGGCTCTGGCTGCCGCCGGATACGGCGGTTTCGGAAGGCTCGTCGCTTTACCGTTTAAAACGCCACCCGAAATTTTCTTCGGCACAACCGGTTTCGGCGGCGGCGGCGGCGGCGGCGGCGGCGGCGGATCGCCACCTGTCTTTCCGCCGGTCGGAGCGTCGCCCGTGCCTCCTGCTAAACCTTTGCCTTCCGTATTGCCGCGTCCTTTATAATCATCGGAAGCAGCATTCTGAGCATCATTGTTAGTTGATGCAATTCTGGTTGCGATGCCTTCACGCGGCGGTTTGACCGTATTCTGCACGGTGCTTACTTTATCCGGCACTTTCGGAGACTGATCCATTCTTTGGATAATCTCTGTTCTGGTGTCAACATTCGGAGCGGCTTTAACTTCGTTTTTTGGTACCTTTTCGGGCGGCGGCGGCGGTTCGTCTTCAGCGACCGGAACCGGCGCAACCAAAGTGGATAACTCCAAATCTCCCGAACCGAGACCGTAATCTTTGGCGAAAAGACTATACATCCAACTGCCGACCATTATCGAAGCCATAATGACGAAAGTCGTCAACAAAAAGCCGCTTCGTCTGGTGTTCTCTGCCGAATTACTTTTTGACTCAACTAATTGATCTAACATTTTGTTTTCCTCCCTGCGATTCCGGTGCCAACTGGGTTTATAGGGTTACGAGATTTTATAATAGATGATAAAAATTACGCATCAAGTTGTCATCGTGCATTGTTTTTAACGATTCTAACTGAAAACATTCGACTTTTTTTACGCTTGAACTTTCTACTGGTTTAAGTAGTGCGGGAATGTCGGACTTTTGCCGGTCTTACACACAAAAGTTCTACAACTTCCCCAACGCTATTTCACGCGGGCAGAAAAAAAGCAGATACGAAATATTTAATTGACCAGCAACGATTTGAAGTCTAAAACCTTAGACTCGGAAAGTCAAGAAAAGCTACCAAGTTTTTCTAAAATTTTAATTTTTGCCGGAAAATTCACTTCGTCTAAAAAACGAAAAATTAAATGCTCGACCTCGATTATTTGCCGCCGCTTTTACCGCGCAATCGGTCTTCTTGAAACCGAGCGTCTGGAAGCCGAAGCCAATTTATCAGTTTTTTGAACTTCTATTTGTTTGGTCTTCGCCGCGCCGAGTTTGCCCTGCCACCAGATGGCAATCGGGCTGGCGATGGCGATGGTCGAATAAGTTCCCATAATCATACCGACCAGCAGCGCGAGCGAGAAACTTCTCAATACATCGCCACCAAAGACAACCAGTGCCAAAACCGAGAAAAGCACCAAACCGGCGGTAATCACCGTGCGCGAAAGCGTTTGATTGATTGAATCGTTAGTAATTTTGAAAAGCGAATCGGTGCGATTGACCGCCAAATTTTCCCGAATGCGGTCGAAAATCACAATCGAGTCGTTGACCGAAAATCCGACAATCGTCAAAATCGCGGCGATAACGGTCAGATTGACTTCCCATTGAAAGATGGAAAAGAAAGCCAAAACCATTATCACGTCGTGGAAGACGGCGATCACCGCGCCCGCTGCGTAAGTCCAGTCGTAACGGAACGCGATAAACAGAAGAATGCCGACCAAACCTAAAAGAGTCGCTAAAACAGCTTGATTTCTCAGCTGCGAACCGGCAACTGCGCCGACCGAATCCGTGCCGATAATTTTATACGCGGCATCGGGAACACCATCGAGCGTATTTTCGCCGTCGGCTTCTTTACCGAAAGTGTCGAGCGCGGTTTTAACCGTCGCGCGTCCGGCTTGCACCTGCGCGGTCAGCGGAGTATCTTGTTCGCCGGTCGGCGCGGCGGTCGTGTTTTCAACCAGCGGAACTTTTATCAAAACTTCGTCCGTTTTGTCGGTTGACGCTTGAATAATAGGGTCGGCAACACCGACGCTGCCCAATGCCCGACGAATTTCGTCCTCCGCCGGTCGGCTGCCTTTGAATTTCGCGGTAACGACCGTTCCGCCCCTAAAATCCACGCCGAGATTAAAGGCTTCGGTGCCGCCCAACGTAAATTGACGACCCATTGACGAAGCTAAACCCACCAGCATAACAAAAATGGAAAACGCGATGAAAACCCGCCGTTTGCCAAGCCAATCTATGTGAATATTCTGAAAGAAATTAAACATCTTTATATTATCCAAAAACTAAATACTGATTTTTTCCATTTTCGGATTCCTGCTTAAAACCCAATTGAAAATCGTGCGCGAAACAAAAACGGCGGTGAACAAGTTTATCAGCAAACCGAGAATCAATGTTACGGCAAACCCTTTGATCGGACTCGAACCGTATAAATAAAGAATCATTGACGAAATAATTGTCGTAATGTGCGTATCAACAATGGTGACGAAAGCGCGGTCGAATCCGAGTTTGACCGATTCGGCGGGCGAAAATCCCAGACGCAATTCCTCACGAATGCGCTCGAAAATCAAGACGTTCGAGTCAACCGCCATCCCGATTCCTAAAATCAAACCGGCGATGCCGGGCAGCGTCAGAGTCGAGCCGAAAACAACGAGTGCCGCCATCGTCAAAAGCAGATTCAAAAGCAGCGCAATCACGGCGTTAATCCCGGAGCCGCGATAATAGAACAGCATAAATAAGACGACCAAAACCAAACCGCCGATGGAAGCGGAAACGCCCGACCGAATTGAATCCGCGCCCAAACTCGGTCCGACGGTTCTTTCTTCCTGATATTCGATTGCCGCCGGAAGTGCGCCGGATTTTAACGCCAGAGCCAAATCGTCGGCGGTGTTTTTGGTAAATCTGCCGGAGATTTCGCCCGAATCGAAAATTTGCGATTTGATGTAAGCGGCTGATTTGACTTCGCCGTTTAAAACCACCGCCATATAATTGCCGATATTTTTGCCCGTCCAGTCGCCGAATTTCTGCGCTCCCGAAGGTTTGAAGGAAAACGAAATTTGATAATCGCTGTCGCTGCCGGTGCGCGAAACCGAGTTCGCATCGCGCAGTTCGCCGCCGTCCACGACCGCCGGAGATTCGACGATGACGTATTGTTTCGGTCTTTGGTCGGGCGGAGTTTGATTGGCGGTCAGCGTTTCATCGCGTTCGGCGTAGACCAAGACTTTGCGCGTATCGGTTTCCTTGCCGCCGATGGTCGCCAGAGCCGCTTCTTTGGTCGGGTAAATCTGCACCGGCGAAGGATTTGGCGGCGAAACGATTTTCATCAGTTCCAGCCGCGATTCGCCGCGCACCAACTCTTTAATGCGCTCCGGGTTTTCGACACCGGGCATTTGCAAAAGTATTTGTCCCGAATCGGGTCGTCCCTGCCTTTGCAAAGTCGGTTCTTTAACACCGAAGGCGTTGATGCGGCTTTCAATAATCTTTAAAGCCTGTTCGGTCGCCTGTTCCTTTAATTTCGCCTGCGCCTGCAAAGGCAAGGACCAGTTTATCGAATTTCCGCTGACATTTTCCGTCCAATTCACCAAATCAACTTTTTGCTTGACGGCATCAATGACTTCCTGCGCTTTTGAAGCGTCGGTCAAGTTGAGCGTGAATTGATAATTATTATTTTCGGCGGTATAAGTCGCGTCGCTGACCGGCAACTGCGCTTCTTTGGCGGCGTTGAGCGCGGCACCTTCATTGTTTTCGGTGAGTTTCTTTAAATACTCTTCGGTTTTAACGCGCATTACGAGATGCGAGCCGCCCTTCAAATCCAAGCCGAGATTGATGTTTTTCGCCAGATTGGTTTTGATGCCTTCCCAGGTAAAACTATTCGCCGACACCGAGCCGCGCGGACCGAAAACTAAATAAATCCCAATCAGCGTGATGACGACGATGATTGCCGTTCTAATTAATAAACTGTTGTTTTTCATTATGGTTGCGGAAAACTAGATTTTCCCTTTTTCTATACTCTCCGCGCGTTTGCCGACGACGGCAGTTCGCGCGATTTCGAGAAAGGATTTGTCGGCACTTTGAATAATGTAACTCGTGTCGCGCACTTCTTTGATTCTGCCGATAATGCCGCCGTTGGTCACGATTTCGTCGTTGATCTTCAATTCGGCAATCAGCGCGGTCAACTCTTTACGCTGCTTTTGCTGCGGACGAAGCACGAGAAAATAAAAAATTAAGGCAATCGGCGCGAACAGTAAAATGGTTGAAAGAATACCGCCGCCGTCGACCTGAAAAAGTAAAAATAGAAAATTCATTTAATTTGTTGTAGAAAAGAAAAACACCATAATATACATTTACAGGCGGTTTATCAAACGCCTGTTACTTATCTTCGGATTCGCTTTCCTTAATTTTTTCGAGAAATGTCTGTCGGAATTTTTTGAAATTGCCGGATTTGATAGATTGCCGAACTTGCCGCATTAAGTCAAGAAAGAACGCGAGATTATGATGCGAAATCAAAGTCGCCGCCAGCATTTCCTTCGCCTGATAAAGATGCCGCAGGTAGGCTTTTGAATATCTTTGGCACACCGAACACGGACAATTTTCGTCCAGCGGCTTGTTATCTTGAGCGAATTTGGCGTTGCGGATATTGATTTTTCCGCCGGACGTGAACGCGCCGCCGGTGCGCCCGTTGCGCGTCGGCATCACGCAGTCGAACATATCCACGCCGCGATAAACCGCTTCGATTAAATCTTCGGGAGTTCCCACGCCCATCAAATATCTGGGCGCGTCCGGCGGCATCTGCGGCGCGAGAAAATCAATCACTTCATACATCACCGATTTTTCTTCGCCGACGCTCAAACCGCCGATGGCGTAACCGTCAAAACCGATTTCCGTCGTTCTCGCCAAACTTTCACTTCTTAAATTTAAATGTCCTGCGCCTTGAATTATTCCAAATAACGCTTGCCGTCCGCTCAAATCGTCGGCTTCCAAAAATCCCATATCTTGTCTTTCATTCTGCAATTCATCAAATCTATTTTTTGAGCGTTGCGCCCACCGCGCCGTCATTTCCAGACTTTTGCGCGTAACATCAATTCCCGCATCGCCCGGCGGACATTCGTCGAAAACCATCACGATTTCCGAGCCTAACGCCGCTTGAATTTCCATCGAAACTTCCGGCGAAAGAAATTTTTTATCGCCGTCGAGATGCGAGCGAAATTCCACGCCTTCTTCGGTCAGCTTTCGCAAATCGGTCAGCAAAAAAACCTGAAAGCCGCCCGAATCCGTGAGAAACGACCGATTCCACGTCGTAAATTTATGCAGACCGCCAAGCCGTCGAATCGTTTCCGCGCCCGGACGCAAAAATAAATGATAGGTATTGCCGAGAATAATCCGCGCGTCCATCTCGTCTTCGAGCCATTCAAAACGCACACCTTTGACCGTCGCTTGCGTCCCGACCGGCATAAAAACCGGCGTTTCGATAACCGAACGCCTGGTTTGTAAGATTCCCGCCCGCGCTTCGCCTTCCTGCGCGACGACTTTCCATTCAATAGCTTTATTCATCAAGGAAAAAATTTGTAAATGTCTTTTCTAGGCAGGAATCTGACGAAAATTAAAGTGTCGCCTTCTAAAGCGAAACCGAGCCGGTAATCGCCAATTTTTAAGCGAAAGAATTTGTCTGCGCCTTTTAATTTTTTGCGATGCGGCAAATCGTTCAGCGTTTCGGATTTTTCCGCTATTTCAATAGTTTCTTTAACTTTTTGCAACAGAAATTTGTCCGAAACGATTTTGAGGTCTTTGATAAAACTTTTGCGAAATTCGACCTTCATTATTTGCCGTCCAAAACCGCAAAAACTTCGTCGCGCGAAACTGTTTCGGTCATCATTCCCTTTTCAATCGCCCGCGAAAAAGCGAAATCTTCCATCGCGTCTTCGATAATTTCCTGCATCAAATCGCGCCGCGTTTCGAGAACTTCGATTAAAGCCGTTTTCACAACGTCTTTTAGTTTTTCCTCGTCAATCGCTGTTATCATAATGTTTCTATTATTTCCTTTTCCCGATGAGCGTCCAAATCTTCTCCGCGCCAACGGCTGTTTCCGAAACGATTTTGCCGTTTTCATTGATTAAAACCGCCGATGGTGTGCCGTTAATGCCGAGTTGATTTGAGATTTTGCGTTCGTTATCCAAAATAATCGGTGACTGCAAATTCAATTCCCGATGCGGTTCGGGTTTGCCTTCGGACAACAAAAGCAAACGCGGTTCGTCCGCGCCCTTCGTTTTGTCCCAATCCTGCAAATCCTTCAGCATCTGCTGGCAGTATCCGCACGATAAACTCCAAAAAGTAATGAGCGTTTTTTTGCCGCGCAAATCTTCCGACGCGACGAGTTTTTCGTGAACGTCGTTCTCAAAAAATTCCGGCATATCTTCGCCGAGTTTTTCCGTCAGCGCGTCATTTTTATCCGCAATCAATAAAATTTCCGTCGTGTCAATCTGCGCTTTTATCGAATCAATCAAATCCCGAATCGCTTTATCGCCGACCGCCGCGCGACTGCCGATGCTGCCGTCATTATTGACCAAAACCGCCGCCGGTGTCCATTGCGCCCCAAATTGCAAAGCAATTTCGCGGTCATTTTGCAGTAGAATCTGTTTGAGCGTCGCGCCTGCTAATTTGTCCAAATTATCTTTGGCATCGCCGCTGCTGATAAACACGAAATTTAATTTTCCTTTCAGTTCCGCCTGCCACGTTTCGATTTCCGGCAATAACGCCGCGCACGGTTGGCACGTCGGGCTGACGAACAAAAACAACAGCGGTTTCGCCTGTATCAAAAGATTTTCAAACGAAATTTGCTTGCCGTTGATGTCAGGCAAAACAAAATCCGGCGCGGGCGCACCAATCGGCAAACCGCTGGTCGGCGGCGCGACATCTTCGCGCACGACTTCCCTGCCGCCGTCGAGCGCGGTAACTTCTAAAATCTCGATGCGCCGCATAATCTGCGTTTGCTGTTCCGAGATTTTTTTGAGATAAAAGACAACCGCCGCGAGCAGTCCGACCGTCGCCAAACCTAAAGTTAAAGACATAAAATTTCCTTCCGAATTCGCTGTCGAATCAAAAATACCCGCGCCCTGATTATTTTTCCCGCTCAGAATCAAGATGAAAGCCAAGACCGCAAACACGATGTTGCGAATCAAACTTTTTCTCGAAACCGGCTCCGAATGAATCGCGCCGAAACAATGACAATCCGGCGCGTTGCCTTGCGCTAACTGCCAAATCATCCCGCCGATAAACGTCAAAAGCAAAATCAACGCTCCCGTTGCGCCGAGCCACGAAGTTTCGACGAACAGCAAACAAATCGCAAAAACGATTTCCGCGAACGGCAAGGCAATCGCAAAAAATTTGGCAAATTCGGCGGGCGTTCCGAACGCTTTGACGGCTTTTTCCGAGCCTTTCAAATCGAGCAGTTTGCCAATTCCGGCAACTGCGAAAATGGCGAAAAGCGTTAGTCTGATTAAAAGTAAAACTATTTCCATTTCCGTTTAAGCAGCCTTTTGACGTTCGATGAAGACTTCCTTAACTTCATCCGGTAATTTGACCCGGATGAAATAATCCGACGGATAAACGGCGGCTTCGCCTTCTTCGTCAATAATTCTGATTCGTCCCCGCGATGAAAATTTTGCCGGATAAACCTTAAACGGAACGAGCAGTTCCGGTTCGTCCGACTTTACGCACAAGGCGTATCCTTCGTCTTTGGGCAGAGACGTATCAACTTCGATGAAAAATTCACGCGCCGGTTTTCTTTCGCCGCGCAGAATTTCGCCCGCTTCTTTAACGCTTTCCAAAAGCCCTTCAAAATCTTCTTTTTTCATCTTTTCCAATCCTTCAATGTTTGCCGGAGCGCGGTGATTTCCGCCTTGCTCATATTGCTTTTTTCGCTTTTCTTGTAAATGTCGAGCATTAGAATTTTCTCAAGATTAACCGCGTGAAAATAAATTACTCTCACGCCGCCGCTTTTCCCTTTGCCGCCAACGTGCCAGCGAATTTTGCGAAGTCCGCCGCTGCCTTGAATTAAATCGCCCTCATCGGGATTTTCACAGATATAAAATTGCAGTTCAGCATATTCTTCATCCGAAATTCTACCGGTAATTCGTTTGAGAAATTTATTGGTTTCCGTAAAGCCATACAAAATTTTCATTTCTTTTTCGTTTTGTGCTTTTCCTTCAAACGAAGCGGCGTGGCGAAAAAGTCGAATTTCTCGCGCAGTTGGTTTTCGATGTAGCGCAGATACGAAAAATGCAGTCCGCCTTTGCCGCCCGTGCCGCCGGACGTGAAAATGACGAACAGCGGCGGGCGAATTCCGGCTTGCGTGATAAATTGAACGTGGAGGCGAACATTGCCGCCCGAACCCGGCGCAGTGCCGCCGCCGCCGCGCGGCTGCGAAACGGTTTGCTCGAAAAAGGTGTTTAACTTCGATGTCGTGACGCGCAGATTTCTGGCTTCGTTGGCTTTTTGGACAATCGGCAGAATCTTATTCACGCGCTGTCCGGTCAAAGCCGAAATCGTCAGAATCGGCGACCAGTCGAGAAACTTCATTTTGTAGCGCAATTCCTTTTCAAAATCGTTCGCCGTGTTCGTTTCTTTTTCCTCAATCGCGTCCCATTTGTTGACGGCGATTATCAAACTGCAACCCGAATCGAGCGCGTAACCGGCAATCGTCGCGTCGGAATTGGCGAAACCTTCGGTCGCGTCCATCACCAAAATTGCGACGTCGGCACGTTCCAGAGCCTTTCGCGCCATAATCACCGAAAGTTTTTCCGACATCTCGATAGTCTTGCCTTTGCGCCGAATACCCGCCGTATCAATCAACAAAAATTTCTGCCCGTCAACCGTTAATTCCGTGTCAATCGCGTCGCGTGTCGTTCCCGCAATCGGCGAAACGATGACTCGTTCTTCGCCGAGAATTTTATTTAAAAGCGAAGATTTCCCGACGTTTGGGCGACCGATAATTGCCAACTTTATTTCTCTCTGCTTTTCCTCTTCGACTTCATCTTCAAACTCCAAAACCTTATAAATCTCGTCGAGCATATCACCGATTCCGTTGCCGTGTTCGGCGGAAATCGGCGTAAGTTCAAAACCGAATTGATAAAATTCGGCGGCTTCTTCTTCGACCTTTTTCGATTCGGATTTGTTCGCGGCGATAAAAATCGGTTTGCCGACGTTTCGCAACAGCACGCCGATTTCTTCGTCGAGCGGAATCGCTCCGGCGCGAGCGTCAACGACCCAAATTATCGCCTGCGCTTCGGCAATCGCGTGCGATGCCTGTTTGAAGATATTCGCCGGAATTATCGCGTCGTCGTCCGGCACGATGCCGCCCGTGTCAACCAGTCGAAATGTTTTCCCGCTCCATTCGACTTCGGCGTAAATGCGGTCGCGCGTAATTCCCGACTCGTCGCCGACGATGGATTTGCGGCTTCCCGTCAAGCGATTAAAAAGCGTGGACTTTCCGACGTTCGGACGACCGATGATGGCGACTAAAGGCAAATTCATAACTTCGAGTTTAGACACGAATCCGTTTGACTGACAAATCAAAGACGATAAATTTTCTCTGATTTCCGTCGGCGGCGACGAATCAAATCAGTTTATCCCGAAGCCGACTCAAGAATGTCGGCGAATTTTTTGCCTCAATTCCATTGACAGTATTGAGCGAAAAAGGTAGTTTTGTTTCTATAAAGAATTTGACTTTCTGCAAATTTTTATTCAGCTTCCGACAATCCGAATAAATTTTAGATGATTCAAAATTGTTGAGCTGAAGGTTGATGTTTTACTTTAAAATAACCTTTGGAGGAGAAAAAATGTTCTTGAAAGAAAATATTAAAAAAGCACGTTCACTTTTCGGCGGTTTCGCCTTTGCGGGAGTTGCCGCCGCCGCTTTGATTTGGGGCGCGAACACCGCAACGATTAACGCCCAAGAAGCAGTCGGCGACGCAACAAAAACGTCTGACGAAGCAGTCAACGCGCCGAGCGGCGGCGCGGCAAATAAATTTCTTGATTTCTACGATGGCGGCACCGG
>JAJAYR010000225.1 GCA_026786155.1 Pyrinomonadaceae bacterium | reverse complement strand
GTCGTGTTTCGCTTAACGATTTGCAGCTTTTGCAGCGGCTGGTTTTTATTGAATCGGAGAAGTTCGAGCGCGAACAGGAAAAAAACGAAAGAGTTTGTGAAGCGAGTCTTTTAAAGTTTTTCGTCAAACATCTCGTGCGGATTTCGCTCAAGTGCAATTCTTTTTACGTCGCGCTCGGCATCTCGCGCATTCTGCATAATTACGGCACGGCGGACGCGATGGAGATTTACAACATCGTCGTGCAAGACCCGGACCGAGTTCACGACGATTATTATTATCGTTCGCGGAAAGGCGTTTTGATGAAGGAATTAAAGTTACGGTTCGGCGAAATGCTCGCCACGGTCAAAGGCAATCGCGGCGAAGAACGCTTTTGCAGCCGGACGGACGCGGAAGATTTGCCGGAAATCGCCCGCGAATGTCTGCAATTTTTTACGCCGTGGAACAGCGTCTGCGCCGTTCCCGAAAAATTCAATCCGTTTGACGACGTGATAAAACCGTTTTATTTCGACCAAGACGACCCCGACGCGGAACACCGCATCGAGGTCAACCGCATTCACGCGGCTTTGCATCCGAGTTGTTTCGCGCGACTGACCAACGCTTTGAAGTTGCCCGCGCCCGCCGAAAAAATGGAGATTCCCAAATTTATGCTGACATCAAATCAAACAAATTTTAGCGACGACGACGATTGGCGCAATCCGCCGAATCTGGAAGCCGACGAATTGCAGACGATTAAAGACGCGCTCGCCGCCGAAGCCGCCGGGCGCAAAGCGATGACCGCCGGTTTTCTGCGCGTCGTCGCGGATGGCGACGAAAGAGCGCAAATAAATCTCGCCGCAACCGATTCGGCAAAATTCAATTTGGACGGCAGCGCGGAATTGATCGAGATTTACGGCGACGACGAAATACTGTTGGCGACGCATCTTTTGAGTTACGACAAAGTGCCGAACGGCAAACAATCGCAGACGATTCGGCTCGAAGGCGGACAACAAATCACGTTCGATTTCGCGCCGACACTTGATGAATTCGGCGAAGTTTCAGAAATAAATTTTGCCGTTAATTACGCCGAAACCGTTTGGCACAGACGCTTTGCGCTGGCTTTACGCCGCACGAAATTTGCTTTGGTAAATTCGTTTAATCAGCCGATTTTAAAACCCGCGCTGACTTTCGGATTATTGCTGTTGGCTTTGACGTTCGGCTGGCTCGTTTTCCGTAACGGCGAGCAGAAAGACGAATTCGTGAACGCGCCGACTCCGCCAAATCAAAACAGCGAAGCCAACATTTTTCAAGTTTTGCCACCGGAAGAAAAGAGAGAAGCTGCTGAAAATAGAAGTGCGCCGAAAGATTTGAAGGAAAAAAATAATGCCGCGCCGAAACAACCTGAAAAACCTGAAACGGTGTTTGAGCCAACGCCAAATCGCGAAATTAAAAATAATGCTGCGCCGCAAAGGGAAATTGCCATTGAAATTCCGCGAAGAGAATTGGCGAACAATAATAACAAAATTCGCCAAAATGAAACCGACGAAAACGGCGTTCTGCGTCTGCCGGTTCGTGAAGATAATCGCAGTTTTCCGAATGAAAAAATCGCCACTCGCGGAAAAAATAAACTGCGCGGAAAATCTTTGAGCGAAATCAAAGGTATTTATCTCGAAATTTCCGGCGACCAAATTCTCGGCAACCGAATTGCGACGCAAATCGCCGCCGAACTCGAAAAATCGGGTAGATTTTCAATTACATCCGACAAAGAACAAGCCGAAGCCGCGCTGAAAATCTACATTCGCCACGAATCGGACGGCGATTCACGCGAAGAGGCAAGCGTCGCGGCGATTGTCCGCCTCGTCAACGCCGAAGGTTTTGTAATTTACCCGAATCGCCAAAGAATTTCCGGCTGGAAATACGTCGGCACGATGGCGAAACTGCCGACGCGGATTGCTTCGGATTTAGCGAAATCTAAAAGATAATTTGACCGGAATGCCAGCATTCTGCTGGCATTGAGCGTCGCTTCGACGCGAAAACGTCCCGCGTTGCTCGAAACCAAAATTTTAACGGCTTGTTCGCGCTTCGCGCTCATTGCCAGCAGGATGCTGGCGTTCCAATCGAAACGCTCCAATTTTTCAATTTTCATAATTTTTTCACAAAATTCTCATAAATTTCTAAAGATTTCATTTCACGTCTGCGGTTAAATTAACTCCGTCATTAACAAAAATTTCGCCGGAGTTAACAATGAAAAAAAATATCAGCCGTTTAATTTACGTTTTCGTTTTATCGTTCGCGCTGCCGTGTTTTGGACAAAACAGCAATCCGCCGAAAACTGAAATGCCCGCGCTCGAATTCGGGCAGACGGTCGAGCGCGAAATTGCGGGCGGCAAACGGCACGATTACAAAATAAGTCTGGCAAACAATCAATTCGTCAAAATCGAAGCCGAACAAATCGGGTGCGACGTTATTTTCGCGCTTTACACGGACGACGGAAACTTTTTTGATGTCAATAACTCGACGGTTGACGGCGTGGAAACATCAATCGCGGCGGTTGAAAAAAGCGGCGATTACAATTTGCAAGTCGTTTCGATGAGCGAACAAACCGGCGTTTATAAATTGAAAATCGCCGAACGACGAACGGCGACCGAAAAAGAATTACATTTGACGGCGGGCATCAATTTGAACAACCGCGCCTTTCTCAAAACGACCAGCAGTTCGACGACCGAATCCATCCGGCAGGGCATCGCCGAAAACGAAGCCGCGCTGGTCAGAGCGCGTTTGTCGGGCAACAAAAAGTTGGAATCGCGTGTTCTGAACGACATCGGCACGAGTTACGGCAAATTGGGCGACATCGAAAAAAGCGTCGCTTTCTATCAGCAAGCGGTCGAAATTTCCAGTGCGATTGACGACAAATACGAAATCGCAATGAACCTCAGCAATCTCGGAACGGCGTATCAGATGCGCGGCGACTGGCAGCAAGCCTTTGACGCATTTTTCCAATCGCTGGAGTTTCGCCGCGCCGTCAAACATTCACGCGGCGAAGCGGCGAGCCTCAATAAAATCGGCTGTTTGTTCAAAATTTCGGGCGATGCAAACCGCGCTTTGGAATACTTCGGTCAGGCACTCGAAATCTTTCGGAAAGATAATATGTCGAAAAATTACGAAGCCGACACTCTGGAAAATTTCGGCGCGGCTTACCTCGCGCTGAACGAGCCGGAAAAAGCGCGTGATGCGTTTCAAAAAGCTCTCGAAATCGCCCGAAAGAGCAAAAGCCGACGGCGCGAAGCCTCGTTTTTGAACAGGTTGGGCGAATTGGATTTACGGCTCGGTGAGACGGCGAAAGCCTCCGGCGCGTTTGACGAATCGCTCAAAATCGCGCTCGAATTAGGCGATAAACAGTTTCGCGCCGCCGCGCTCAAAAATATCGGGCAAGCGCAGTCGGCACGCGGCGAAATTGACCAATCGCTCGCTTCGTTCAACCAATCGGCGGAAATTTACCGCGCCGTCGAAGACGCGCCGAATCTGGCGGAAACGCTTTTGCTTACCTCAAAAGCCGAAGCGCAGCAAAACAATTTTGAAGCCGCGCAAAATAAAGCGGAAGAAGCGATAAATTTAACCGAAAAAATTCGCGCCCGCGTTCAAACCGCCGGACTGCGCGATTCGTTTTCGGCAAATCTGCAAAATTACTATGCTTTCTACATCGAAATTTTGATGGCGCGGCACAAACTCGCGCCCGACAAAAATTTCGCCGCGCTCGCCCTTTCTGCGAATGAACGCGCCCGCGCTCGCGGATTATTGAATTTACTAGCAGAATCGAACGCCGACATCCGGCAAGGTGTGGACGAAAAACTTTTGCAAAAGGAAACGAATTTGAAAAATCTGCTGGCGGCGCGGCTGGAAAATTTGACGAAGGTTTTAAACGGCAAAGCGAAAACCGAAACGGCGGAAAAATTAAAGACTGAAATCGAGCAGATTCGCGCTGAATACGAACAAACGCAAACGCAGATTCGCGCGTCGAGTCCGCGTTACGCGGCTTTGACCCAGCCGAAAACGCTCGATTTACAGGAAATTCAGAGACAGGTTTTAGACGTGGATTCGGTTCTGCTCGAATACGCTCTGGGCGAGACGAAAAGTTTCTTGTGGATTATTACCCAAAATGATTTTCAAGCGGTTGAACTTCCCGCCAAAGCCGAAATAGAAAAGACGGCGCGGCAATTTTACGAATCGCTGACGGCGCGAAACCGGCAAATCAAATTTGAAACGCCCACCGAACGCGAAGACCGCATTTTTCTAGCGGATTCGGACGCGCAAAAATTTTCCGGCGAGTTGAGCCGAATCATTCTCGCGCCCGCCGCCGCGTTTTTGACGAACAAACGCCTGCTGATTGTCGCCGACGGCGCGTTGCAGTATGTTCCTTTTTCAAGTCTGGAAAGTCCGGGAAGTCGGAAAGCCAAAGACCAAAAACCAAAGACCAAAAACCGGTTTTTGATTGAAAGCAATGAAATCGTCAATCTGCCGTCGGTTTCCGTGCTGGCGGTTTTGCGGAAGGAAACGCAGAATCGAAAATTGCCCGCGAAAACATTGGCGGTTCTGGCAGACCCGGTTTTTGACGAGGCGGACGAAAGAATGCCAGCGGTTATCGGCAAAAACAAGTCGAAAACCGAATACATCACCGTCTCGAAAAAGCAAACGCGCAACGGCGGCGATTTTGCCACGCGGAATGGTTTGAACTTGCCGCGGCTGCCGTTCACGCGCCGCGAAGCCGATTCGATAACGGCTTTCGTGCCGCCGAATCAACGGAAAAAGTTTTTCGATTTCGCGGCAAACCGGCAGACGGCGATGTCGTCCGAACTCGCCGATTATCGTTTCGTGCATTTTGCCACGCACGGATTTATCAATAATGAAAATCCCGAATTGAGCGGTATCGTGCTGTCTTTGTTCGACGAAAACGGCAAAGAGCAGGACGGTTTTCTGCGCGTCGGCGATATTTATAATCTGAAATTGCCGGTCGAAACGGTCGTTTTAAGCGGCTGTAAAACCGGCTTGGGCAAAGAAATCAAAGGCGAAGGTTTAGTCGGTTTGACGCGCGGATTTATGTATGCGGGTGCCAGGCGCGTCGCCGTCAGCCTGTGGGACGTGAACGACGAAGCGACCGCCGAATTGATGGGAAAATTTTACAGGAAAATGCTCGACGGCGAAAAACTTTCGCCCGCCGCCGCTCTGCGCGGGGCGCAAATCGAAATGATAAAAGATAAACGCTGGCAAAATCCGTATTTCTGGTCGGTTTTCACATTGCAGGGCGAACCGCGATGAGTGGTGATTAAAAGGAATCTTTTTCAAGAACACGCTCAAGCCGTTTAGAGTCCAAACTTTAGTTTGGACTCTAAACGCAGTCAAAAACTAAACACTCTCAAAAAGCGCGTCTTCGAGTTGTTCCAATTTAATCTCTCGAAAAATCAGCTTGTCGTTTTCGGGAAAAACTTCGACCAAACTTTCCTCGCTCAGATAACCCTGAATCAACGCTTCCGACAATTCATCTTCGACGTTTTTCTGCAAAGCGCGTTTCAGCGGACGCGCTCCGTAACTTCTGTCGGCGCAGGTTTTTTTGATGAGCCATTGTTTCGCTTCATCGGTTAAGCGAACCTGCAAAGCGCGGCTGACCAGCATTTCGTTGAGTTTGCCGATTTGCAAATCAATAATCTGCATCAAATCCGCATCCGTCAATTCGTCGAAGATAATGATTTCATCCAGACGATTGACGAATTCCGGCGCGAATGTTTTCTTAACCTCGCTCATTACCTGATCTTCCATTTTCTGTCGGGACGCATCCGCGCCCGTTTGAAAACCGAGCGTCGCGCGTTTTTGGATAAATCTCGCGCCGATATTGGATGTCATTATAAATATCGCGTTTTTGCAGTCAATCGTATTGCCCTGCGCGTCGGTCAAAACGCCGTCTTCAAAAACCTGCAATAAGATATTGAACAAATCGGGATGCGCTTTTTCAACTTCATCGAACAACACGAGCGAATACGGCGCACGGCGCAATTTTTCGGTCAATTGTCCGCCTTCTTCGTGTCCGACGTAGCCGGGCGGCGAGCCGATAAATTTGGCGACCGTGTGTTTTTCCATAAATTCCGACATATCGAACCGAATCAGAGCGCGTTCCGAACCGAACAGATATTCCGCCAAACTGCGGGCGACTTCGGTTTTCCCAACGCCTGTCGGACCTAAAAACAGAAACGAGCCGACCGGCTTATTAGGATTCTTCAAACCGGCGCGTGAACGTCTGATAGCTCGCGCCAACGCGGAAATTGCCGGACGCTGGGAAATTATGCGGCGGTGCAATTCGGTTTCGATGGACAAAAGTTTTTTTGCTTCTTCCTGTTTGATTGACTGAATCGGAACGCCCGTCCAACGCGCGATAACTTCTTCCACATCGTCTTTGGAAACCTCGACGGCGAAAAAGGATTCTTCAAGATTTTTCAATTCAAACGCGAACAATTGGTCTTCGTTGGTGACGCGCTTCCAATTCTCGACCGTTTCCTTCCACGACGGTTCGGATTGGGCTTCGCTTTGATAACGCAGTTTCGCCTTCGCGCCCGCTTCGTCCAAAACATCAATCGCTTTGTCGGGCAAAAATCGGTCGGGAATATAACGATTCGTTTGATAAACCGCCGCTTCCAAGGCTTCTTTTGAATAGCGGATTTGGTGAAACGCTTCGTATCTTTCGGCTAAACCCTGCACGATTCGCAACGCTTCCTCTTCATTCGGCGGCAACACTTTCACCGGCTGAAAACGGCGTTCCAGAGCCTTGTCTTTGGCAATTGATTTGCGAAATTCCTGCGGCGTAGTCGCGCCGACGCATTGAATTTCGCCGCGTGAAAGTGCCGGTTTCAAAATATTCGCCGCGTCTAAAGTTCCTTCCGCCGAACCCGCGCCGACTAACGTGTGAAGTTCGTCAATGAAAACGATGTATTCGGTGTGTTCCCGGAGTTCGCCCATAATTTTTTTAAGGCGTTCTTCAAACTGTCCGCGATATTTCGTCCCGGCGACAATCAACGACAAATCGAGCGACAAAATTCGTTTGTTTTCCAGAAAAGTCGGCACGTTTTTATCAACGATTCTTTGCGCCAAACCTTCGATAATCGCCGTTTTTCCGACACCGGCTTCGCCGATTAAAACCGGATTATTTTTCGTGCGGCGACATAAAATTTCGATGATGCGTTCGACTTCCGGCTCGCGCCCAATGAGCGGATCAAGTTTCCCGTTCGCCGCGTCGGTCGTCAAATCGCGCGTAAATTCCTGCAAATTCGGCACGTCGGATTTTTCCTTGACGTTACTGTTACCGCCGACGGCGCGAAGTGTCGGGAAACCGTTTTGACGATTTATTTCATCGCGCACGTCTTTCAAGCGCACGCCGTATTGAAAAAGAATCTCCGCCGCAATCGAGCGTTCTTGTCTCACCAGACCTAAAAGCAGATGTTCGGGTCCGATGTTTCTCGACTGCAAGTGCTGACTTTCGTTGCTGGCAAACTGCAAAATCTGTTTTGTCTCCGGCGCGAGGTGCAGTTCGGCGGACTGCGGAATGCGTTCCCGAAGGATAATGCGCTCCTCGACTTCGCGCCGAATCGCTTCGACCGTCAAATTATGGCGAAAAGGGAAGTATCGCGCCGAAATAGTTTTATCTTCGCGCATCAAACCGAGCAAAATATGTTCGGGGGAAATGACTTGCGAACCGTATTGCAAAGCCTCGTAACGGGCAAAAAATATCACCCGCCGCGCTTTTTCCGTGTAGCGTTCAAACATAAAAATTTAGTTTCAGACTTTTGGACAAAATGTATTGATAGTTAAAGTCTGAACCTAGTTGCCAAATTTTTCAAGATGTAATTTTAGGACTTGATTTGAATATAGTTTCAAACGCCGGAAAAATCCACAAATCAACGCCGCCGCAAGTTTTCTAATGGTTTTATTTTGCCCGCCTTAAACGCCGGATACGCAGTCGCCGCGAGACATAAAAAAAACGTGGCAAACATTATCAGCGCGACGTTCGATAAAGTCGGCGCGAAAGTGATGTGATTGAGCGAATAAACTTCCGCTGAAAGGCTGACAATCTTAAAGTAATTTCCCACAAAACAGCCGAGCAAACCGAAAATCACGCCGAAAAAAATTCCGACGAAACCCAAAATCAAACCTTCGAGCAGAAAAATTACAATCAAACTTTTTGCCTTCGCGCCGCACGTTCGCAAAATCGCAACGTCAAATCTCCGTTCGTTGACCAGCAGCGCGAGCGTCGTCGTGATATTCAAAGCAGCGATAAAAATTATCAGCGAGATTATTGCCAGCGCGACTTTTCTTTCCAAACTCAAAGCGGCAAAAAGCGGCTGATTCGCTTCCTGCCAATCAACGATTTTATATTTCGCGCCCAAACTACGCCGAATTTCATTTGCCGTTTCGTCCGCCGCGTAAATATCTTTGACGGAAACGCTCAAAACCGTCGGCGTAAAAGTTTGCCGATTGTGCAAACGTGCAAAATTTTCGGGCGCGACGCAAATCCACGTAGAATCGTAATCGTAAAGTCCGGTTTGAAAAATTTCCGCCACCCGAACGCGCGACGGCGTTTGATTCTCAATCACGGCAATTTCTGCCGTGTCGCCGATTTTTAAGTTCAACTTTTCAGCGAGTTTTGCGCCGACGGCGATTTGATTGCCCGTCAACTGGTTTTGATTCTGCACTTTGAGAATCGCGTAACTCGTTTCGGTTGCGCCAATAATCAAAGAATTTTCGTAAGTTGTCGGCGCGACCGCTTCGACGTTTTCAATCGTTGTAATCGTTTCTTTTATCAATTGCCAATCGAAAATCTCCGCGCCGTCCGTCGCAAAAACAGAAACGTGCGCCGTATTCGCCAGAATTTTATTCTGCATCTCATCGGCGAAACCCTTCGCCAGCGCGTTGGCGAGAATCAACGCCGCCACGCCCGCCGCGATGCCGACGACGGCAACGACGGCGGTAAATCGCGCCAGACTTTTGCGCCGCGCCCGAAAATATCGCCACGCTACTTTAAATTCAAAAGACATCTGTAAAGTGTTTGACAAGTTAATTTATCGTTGGATTTTCCTTGGCGTTCTTTGCGCCTTTGGGTGGAAAAAATCATTATGACGGAAAGGGGCAAAGGACGCCCAGGGAAGCCAAAAATGCGACAGCTTAATTTGTCAATACGGGTAAATGATAAACGGTAAATGGTAAATGTGAAGTGTTTTCGCTAAAATTTACGTTTTAGCAACGGATTTGCCGCCGAGCGTAAATCGAAAATCCAAAATCGAAAATCCAAAATCGAAAATGCCTTTAGCCACGATTGAAGAAGCCGCCGAAAAGATAAAAAACGGCAAAATGATAATTATTGTTGACGATGAAGACCGCGAAAACGAAGGTGATTTGGTTTGCGCGGCGGAAAAAGTTACGCCGGAAATCATCAACTTTATGATTACGCACGCCCGCGGTTTGATTTGTCTGCCGATGACCGAAGAACGCTGCGACGAACTGAATCTGCCGCCGCAAACTGCCGAAAACACTTCGGGTTTCGGCACGGCTTTCACCGTTTCCATCGAAGCGCGGGAAGGCGTTACAACCGGAATTTCCGCCGCCGACCGCGCGACAACAATTTTGACCGCCGTCGCGCCGAACGCGAAACCGGCGGATTTGGCGCGTCCCGGACATATTTTTCCGCTTCGTGCCAAGCGCGGCGGCGTTCTTGTCCGCGTCGGGCAAACCGAAGCCAGCGTTGACATCGCGCGAATCGCCGGACTCATTCCCGCCGGAGTAATTTGCGAAATTATGAACGACGACGGCACGATGGCGCGGATGCCGGATTTGGAAAAATTCGCTGACAAGCACGATTTGAAAATTATTTCCGTCGCCGACCTCGTTCGTTATCGAATTCATAAAGAAACGCTCGTCCGGCGTGTTGTCGAAACGGATTTGCCGACCGATTACGGCACGTTCCGCGCTCTGGTTTATGAAAATATAATGAACGGCGAAACGCACGTCGTTTTGACGATGGGCGATTTTTCGGAAGCAACCGAACCCGTTTTAGTTCGCGTCCAAACGGAGAATGTTACGTTCGCAATGTTCGGCTCGAAAATCGGCGAAGCGTCCCAGGCAATTAAAATTTCGCTCGAAAAAATCTCCCAAGCCGGGCGCGGTGTGATTTTATATTTGCGCCAGCGCGAACATAATCTCGATTTAATTCATCAGCTACAAACTTATGCCGTGATGCAGGAGAAAAATTTGAGTTTCTCGGCGGCGCGGCGCGAAACCGGCTACGGAAATTTCCGCGATTACGGCATTGGGGCGCAGATTTTGAATGATTTGGGTGTCAAGAAAATTCGCCTGCTGTCGAATCGTCCGCCGAAAGTTACCGCGCTCGAAGCATTCGATTTGGAAATCGTCGAAACGATTTCGTTATGAAACATTTATACAATTTTCGAGAAACGAAAAATTTTACAAAACGGCTTTCCGATTTGCTGATTTGCTGACGGACGACGAATACGCCGAGTTTCAATGGCGGCTGGTTCGATTTCCCGAAGAAGGCGCGGTAATCCCGAACAGCGGCGGCATTCGCAAAATTCGCGGCGGCGCGAAAGGCAAAGGAAAGCGCGGCGGGGCGAGAGTGATATACTATTTGGCAATCGGAAACGGCGTAATTTTTCTGCTCGATATTTACGCGAAAAATGAAAAAGCGGATTTGTCGTCGTTTGAACTGAAATTTCTGAAAAATACGGTCGAGGAATGGCTGAAAGATGAGTAAAAAGCATTTTGAGCGGTTGAGTGAAAGCGTGATTGAGGCGGGAAAAATAATGCGCGGCGAGATGAAGCCGAGCCGAGAATTTACGCTGGAAGTCGAAGCGTCGGAAATTACGCCGCCGGTTGAAACCCGGGCGATTTGCGTCGAAACCGATGACGAAGAACTTTTGATTCCGGGCAAACTTTAGCTCGTCAAAATAAGCGGCGACGCGGTTGTGGTGCGCGACGAAGAAGATGAAGTTGCATTGTATTCGAGCGATTTTTTTATTCCGGTGGCACTACCGTTGGAAATTACGCAAAAACTGTCGAACTTAGCGCACACGGCGTAAAACTAAAATAATTTCTCCCGATTAAACGATGTCCGAAGAAAACGACAATCAAATTGAAGAAGTCCGAACGCCGGAAGAAAACGCGGCGGAAACAACCGCACCTGAAACCGCTGTGCGCCGACGGCGAATTTTCTCACGCCGTAACGCCGGAATCTCGTTCGGTTTGATTGCGCTCGCGGCGATTTTTCTCGCACTTTTGACCGTCGTCGTTTATCGTTACGGCTATGCTGACAATTACGTCAAAAATCAATTCGTGGCGAAAATGGACGAAATCGGCGTGAATTTTTCGGCTGATACTTTTCGCTTGACGGTTGCGCCGCTGCAATTGGAATTGAAAAACGCGACGTTTAACGACAAAATTACGGGCGAAAAGCTATTTTTTATCCGCGACGCGAAACTCGGTTTGACGATTAAGGATTTATACGCCTGGCAACTCAGCCGCGACATTTCGATTGACACGACCGACATTGACGGCGCGGAAGTTTGGGTGAAATTCGACGAAAACGGCAAATCTAATTTTTCTAACCTGAAATTTATCGAAGACGAAGCCGGTTCGCGCGTCAATTTCACATATACTTCGCTTACTTCGCTGAAATTTTCGCTGAAAAACGGACTCGTTCATTTCGGCGACGTAACGCGCAAAATCAACGCCGACGCGAAAAACATTGCGCTGATGCTCGAACCCGAAAACTACGACGTTCCCGACGAACAAAAACGCTACAAATTCAATTTCAATTCGACCGATTCAAATTTTATTTACGACGAAAGCATTGTTCAGCCGGTTGATATTCGCGCCGCCGGTATCGTTGATAAATTGGGCGCGGAAATCAATGATTTGAAGCTGACGACACCGCTCGGCGAATCGAATTTAAGCGGAACTTTATCCGATTGGGCAGCTTTGAAATATAACTTAAACATCGCTTCGACGGTTGATTTACAGCAAACCGCCAGCATTTTTCCGCTCGGAACGCCGCTGCGCGGTTTCGGCAATTTCAGCGGCACGGTCGTGGGCGAAGGCGCGAAATATAAAATCGTCGGCGAAGTCAAATCCGACGCGCTCGAAGCGTCGAACATTCGCCTCAAAGGTTTGAACGTGGCGGCGACCGTCAACGGCGAAAATTCGATGTATGACATCAACGGCAAAGCCGTCGCCGAACTGCTGACGTTTGAAGATTTTCAGATTGATTTTCCGCAATTGATTGGCAACGTGCGCGGCACGGGAACGGATTTCAAATGGGTCGGCGAACTGCAAGCCGTCGCCGCGAAAACTCCGGCGGGAACAATCGCCGGGCTGTTTATCTCCGACGCAGTTGCCGAATATAAAGACAATCAACTTGACGGAACTTTGGGAAATGTTCGAGCGCGAAAATTCTCGTCCGAAGATGTCGAACTGCAAACGGTTTTAGCCCAGAATGTCAAAATATCGAACGCCGACGGCACAACGATTGTTACCGCGCCGAACCTTCGCGCCGGTATGGTTAATGCCGAAGGCGCGACGTTGCGCGGCGTGAACGCGGGCAACGTAAAAATTACCAATCGCGGCGACCGCACCGACGTGAAAGCTGATACGCTTCGCGCCGAAAACGTCGAAACCGAAGATGTCAGATTGAGAAATCTTCGGGCGAACAATATCGGCGTAACCAACAACGGCAATCGCACCGATGTCAAAATCGGTCAGGCAAACGCCGACGGTTTGGAAGCGAACGGCACGAAAATCGGCAATCTGACGGCGAACGGCGTTGACGTGCAAATCGTCGGAAATGAAACGGAAATTTATTCGGACAATCTGCGCGTGGCGAAAATCGAAACCGACGCGGCGATTTTGGGAAGTCTGAATGTCGGCGGCGTTCGGCTGACGATTCGGCAGGGCAGAATCGAAGCGCGTTCGGGCGATATTGACGCGGGAACTATCGCGCTGACTAAATCCGTTTTGCCCGAAGGCGGAAACGTCGAAAAAGTCGTGATTTACAAACCCGTTTTCGTGCTTGAACCGTCGGGACGCTATCGCGCCAGCGCGGATTTGAGTTTGGGCGGCGGCGTTTTGGGCAGCGTCAAACTCGGCGCGGCGCGGGCTTCGGTCGTCGCGGAAAACGAGCAAGTCGCGCTGACGAATTTAACGGCGGACGTGATGGACGGCACGATTAACGGCGAGGCGACGATTGCGTTAAATAACCGCCGCCGTTCGCAGGTCAACGCTAATTTTTCCAATCTCGATTTATCGAAATTATTGGCATTGCAGGGCGGAAAAGTCGTGCCGATAGAAGGCAAGACGACGGGCAATGTCAATGTAAATTTCGCGGGAACGAATTTCAAAACCGCGAGCGGAACTTTGACCGCCGATTTTGCGGCGAACGCCGGAACTGCGGAACGCGGATTAGTTCCGGTCAACGGGCGTTTGGGTTTGAAGGCGACGAACGGGCTTTTCGATGTTGATTTCGCCAATCTGAAAACGGAAAAAAGCGAGTTGAACGCGACGGGAAGTTTTGATTTGAACGGTTACAATTCAAATTTGAACGTCGCTTTGAATTCGACCGACGCGAGCGAAATCGAGCGCATTATCAGAGTTTTGAATATTTCGCCGGAACTCGAAGCGCAGCTTGACGAATACAAAGCGACGTTTGCGGGCAATTTGAATTTTAACGGCAACATCACCGGAAATCTGACTAATCCGACGGTTGACGGACGCGCCGCCGTTGATTCGATTAGCTTGCGCGGGCGCAATTTAGGTTCGCTGACGACGAATGTTTTCGTTTCGCCCAATGCCATCGAACTGCGCGACGGCAAACTGCAAGAGCCGAACGGCGGCGGCAATCTCGCCTTTAACGTCAGCGTTCCGAGCGTCGGCGAAAATAACATTTCGGTTCAGGCGACTTTGAATAATATCAACACGGGAAATTTACTCGCCGCGCTGCCGGTTGACGTTTTGCCCGAACAGTTAAAAGATTTCCAAGCCGTAACTTCGGGAACGGTCAACGTCAGCGGAATTCCCGGAAATTTGCAGGGCGAAGCGAATGTCTCATCGGGCAAAGGCACGATAAACGGCGAAGCGTTCGATGGTTTCGACGCGAAGGCGACGTTTGCCGGAACGCTCGTTAATATCGAAAAGTTTGAGGCGAAATTCGGCGAGGGCTTTTTGCGGGCGAACGGAACTTATGAAACCAATCTGAAAAACTTCGATTTTAATGTCGAAGGCAAAAACATTCAGTTCGCTCGCGTTCGTCCGTTTATTTCCACCGCCGCCGCGCTCAAAGATATTAGCGGAACGATTGATTTGACGGCGAAAGCGACCGGCAACGCGGCGGATTCCAAAACTTACAACATCAATTTTAACGGCATCGGGCGCAACGTCGTCGCGGGCGACAACGCGCTCGGCGAAATCACGTTCGTCGGAACGACCGAAAATCAGCAGTTAAATGCCAGCGTAACCGTCAACGTCGGCGGACAGGCGCAAATTCTCGCGGCGAACGTCAATTTCGCCGATGAAAATCTGCCGTTCAAAGCCGAAACAATTTTCAACAATACCGACCTCGCGCCGTATATCGCGTTCGTGCGCTCGTCCGATGAAATTCCGATTACGGGCAGAGCGACGGGCAGAGTTTTTTTGCAGGGCAATCTTTACGCCGTCAAAGCGGACGGAACGCGCGGTTTTACGACGGATAATCTGGCGGGCGCGGCGGAGTTTTCGCAGCTTGCTTTGCAGATTGACCAAACGCCTTTGGAAGCGACCGAACCGGTTTCGGTTACTTTTAATTCGCGGGAAATCGTCGTCAACAGCGCGAAGTTTGCGGGCGGCGGCTCGAATATCGTCGTCAACGGCACGGCGGCTCTGGCGGACGGCGGCACAAATAATTTAGCGATTGACGGCAGAGTGAATTTGAGCATTTTGAACGCAATTTCTAAAAATACGTTCGTCGCGGGATTGGCGAATGTTTCCGTGCGTTTGACGGGCGACAACGCCGCGCCGCGCCTCAACGGAACGGCGGAACTCGAAGGCGCGTCGGTGGCGACTTTTCTCGGCGCGGACAGGCTGACGCTCGACCGCATTCGCGGGCGCGTTCTGTTCAATACCAATCAAGTGCAGATTGACCGTCTGACCGGATTTTTGGGCGGCGGGCGCGTTACCGCTTCGGGCGGCGCGTTGCTCAAAGGATTGGATTTGCAGAGTTTCCGGTTTGAAGTGCAGGGAACGAATTTCACCGCGCCCGTGCCGTCGGATTTTATCACGACCGGCGATGCCGAAATCGAATTCAGCGGTGTGCGGCGCGACGGCATTTTGGAATCTCTGATTGCCGGAACGATTTACACGCGCCGGACGATTTACAACAAAGATATTGACATCGCCGATTTCGTCAGCGGGCGGCGTTCGGGTTCGCTGTCGGAAAGTTCTTCGGGTAATTCGTCGGGTTCGTATTTCGGCGTTCCGAAACTCGACGTGCGGATTGAAGGACGCGACGCGCTCATCGTTCGCAACAACATCGCGGATTTGACCGCTTCGGCTTCTTTGAGAGTTACGGGCGACGTTGAATATCCGCAGATTTCCGGCAGAATCACCGCCAACAGCGGCACGATTCTATTTCGCGGCGACCGCTACGAAATTCAGCGGGCGACGCTCGAATTTCCGCCGAACACGAGCATCGAACCGCTCATCAACCTGCAAGCCGAAACCGAAATCAAAGGTTATCAGATTATCATTAATCTCAACGGCGAATTGACCAACACCGACAATCTGAACGCGACCGTGCGGTCGAATCCGGCGTTGCCGCAAGCCGATGTCGTGTCTCTGATTACGACCGGAAATCTGGCGAATACCGACACGGGAATTCCGACGCTGGCGCAATCGGGAATCAACACGGCGGCGGAAATTTTGACTGACGAATTGATTAATAATCCGTTGAGTCGGGCGACCGACAAACTTTTCGGGTTGAATCGTTTTGAACTCGACCCCAGCATCGGCGGGCAGCGTTTGAATCCGTCAGCGCGGCTGACCGTCGGCAGACAAATCAATCGCAATCTTTTGATAACGTATTCGACGAATCTTTCGGAAGACCAGAATCAGGTTCTGGCTCTCGAATACCGCGTTTCCAATCGCCTGTCGTTCGTCGCCCAATATGAACAGCGTTCTTTGTCGAACGTAACGCGCCGCAATAATAATTTTAGTTTTGATATTCGCTTGCGAAAAAGATTTTAAGGGAAAAGATTTTAAGGGAAGGAATAAGTATTTGAACGGCAGAGAAGCAGAAGGCAGAAGGCGGAAGGCAGAAGGCAGAAGGCAGAAGGCAGAAGGCAGGAAAATTTTCCGCGCTGTTGCTTCTTTTTTTAAATTTTCCGCGTCTCTGCGATTTTGTATCTTAATACTGCCTTCTGCCTTCTGCCTTCTGCTTACTGCCCAAGCCCAGAGTGTTTTTGAAGACCGCCGCATCGAGAATGTCGCCGTCGTTTTTGAAGGCAACGACCGCGCCGTTTCCGCCGCGCAGCAATTTGAATTGACGATTCGCGGCACACTCGGCGCGACGTATTCCGCCGTCAAAGTGCGCGACGCGCTCGACGCGCTTTATAAAACCAAACGCATCGTTTCCGTCAAAGTCGAAGCCGTGCCGGTTAATGATTCGGGCGTGAATTTGCGATTTATCATCAAGCGCAAAACCGAAGCCGAAAAAATCGTCATCAATATCGGCAATACCGTCGGCGATAAAGTTACCGAACAGGAATTGCTTTTAAAATTGAATCTGACGAACGCCGGTTCTTCCGTCACCGAACAAACTCTGCGCGACAACGCCGATTTGATTCTCGTTTATCTGCGCGAACGCGGATTTTTCAACGCCGAAGTTACCTATCGCCAAGCACCTCTGAAAAGCGAAACGGAAGTTACCGTAGCTTTTCAGGTAACGCCGAACGCGCAGGCGAAGGTTGATAAATTTGCCGTCAACATCGAAGGTTTTAACGCGGCGAAAGTGCAGACGAAACTCAAATTGCAGCCGGGCGAATTATTTTCGCGCGAAGTTCTGGCGGAGGACATCGAACGAATCCGTAAAGCCTTGCGCGAAGAAAAATTTATCGCTCCCGAACTCGAAGAACCGCGCGTCGTTTTCGACCGCGACGATGCGCGAAACGTCGTCGGCATCACTTTGAACGGCAAAGTCGGCGCGACCGTCAATATCACGGTCAACGCGGGCGAAGACGAAAAAGTCGGCGACAAAAAGCAGACCGAACTGCTGTCCGTCCGGCGCGAAGGCACGCTCGATTACGCTTCCATTATCGAAGGCTCGCGCCGTCTGCGAAATTTCTTTCAGGAAAAAGGCTATTTCTTCGCCGTCGTTACGCCTTACTGCTCAATCAAACCGGAATTTACCAGCGATGAAGCCGCCGTTTTCACCAACAATACGGAGGTTTTGTGCAGCGCGTTGAGCGGACCTTCATTAAGCGACCGCACGGTTGACATCGAATACCGCGCCGATTTGAACCGCAAATTAAAACTCGTTGACATTCGTATTCAAGGCACGACGCAATTTACCGCCGCCGATATTCAAACGGTTCTCGACTCGCAGGAAGCCAACTTTCTCGGTTTTATTCCGTATTTCGGCTACGGGCGCGGCTACACGAGCAGCGAAATTCTCGAACAAGACCGGACGACGATTGAATCTCTTTTGCGCGAACTCGGCTATCGCCGAAATAATGTGGCGGTCAGACAGGGCGTTTCGCCGAACGGCGAAGATTTGATTATTACTTTTGTAGCGACCGAAGGCGTTCCGACGCGCATCAGCGAGGTGCAGATTGACGGCAATACCTCTTTTACCGATGCCGCTTTGCAAGCCGAATTGCCGAATCTCGTCGGCAAAAATCTGTCCAGAGCGCGAGCCAGAAACGGCGTGCGCGAACTCGCCAACATTTATTCGAGAGCCGGATTTTACGATGCGAAAGTCAGTTACGCCGTCGTCGAACTCGGCGCGGACACGGCGACCGGCGCGGAATTGGTCAAACTCGTCTATACGCTCGAAAACGAAGGCAAAAAAGTTTTCGTCAACCGCATTTTAATCAACGGTAACGAGCGCACGGAAAGCGACGCGATTCTCAAGGCGATAAACGTCAAAACCGACGATGTGCTGCGCTCGACCGACATTTTCACCAGCGAGCAAAATCTCTACGCGACCGACGCTTTCGACATCGTAGAAATCAAACCCGAACCGGCGGGCGAACGCGCCGACGGCAATCGTCTGAGCGATATTATTATCAATATCAAGGAAAAAAAGCCGCGCCTGATTACTTACGGCGGCGGCTTCTCGACCGATTTCGGCGCGAACGGCTTTTTCGACATTCGCCACTTCAATCTTTTCGGCAAACTCCTGCAAGGCGGCGCACGGGTTCGCGCCAGCCGTTTGCAGCAACTCGTCCAGATTGATTTTATCAATCCGCGATTTTTAAAAGACGGCAAAAACGCTGACGGTTCGATTCGCTTTGCGCCGCTGACTTTTTCGGCGCAGTATCAGCGCGATTCGACCGTTACCAGATTTTTCCGCTCGACGTTTGACCGCGGCACGGGCGGCATCGTCCAGCGCGTTGACGAAAACGGCAGCCCGATTGACGAATTCGGCGGCAGCGCGGGCGATCCGACCATCAATCGCCTGAGTTTTTCGGCGGAAACGAGCCGCACCATCAGCCGCCGCCAGCGTAGTTTCCTATTTGCGCGTTACCGATTTGAAGACGTGCGTCTGCGTAATTTTGAAAGTTTATTGGTGAGAGATTTGCTGCGCCCCGATTCGCGGGTTCGCATTTCCGGTTTCGGGACAAATTTCGTTTTCGACACGCGCCGCGACTGCTCGATTAAGTACACTATTCTCGACATCATCGCCAAAGGCGATGCGGGCGACCCGTGCCGTTACAGCGCGACCAACCCGACGCGCGGCTTTTATCTGACGGCGGATTACAATGTTTCACTGCCGACTTTGGGCGCGAACATCGGCTTTCATAAATTTCAGGGAAGTTTTTATAGCTTTTATACCGCTTCATTTCTTCGCCACACGACGTTCGCCGGACGCGCCATTCTCGGTTTGGCAAGCGTCTTTTCGCGTTCGCGGACATTTTCGTCAACGCAGTTTCCCGACCTCGACGACAGTCTGCCGATTAGCGAAAGATTTTTCGCGGGCGGTTCGACGACCTTGCGCGGCTTCGAGTTCGAGCAAGCCGGACCGCGCGTGGTGATTGTGCCGCAGGGATTTTTCCGTAACAGCAACGGCGACCGGGTTTTTCTGAATCCGTTCACGATTCCGTTCGGCGGCAACGCGCTCGCCATCGTCAATTTGGAAGCGCGAATTCCGCTTTCCAATTTGCTTCGCGCCGTGCCGTTTTACGACGGCGGCAATGTTTTCCGCCGCGTCAGCGATATTTTCAACCCGGCGGACGTTCCGGCAAACGATGTTTTCCGGCAAAATCTCCGTTCCGTCTGGTCGCACACCGTCGGACTCGGCTTTCGCGTCAAAACGCCGATTGGCGGCGAACTCGGCGTTGATTACGGCTATCTGCTCAACCCGCCGCAATTCCTGCTTCCGCAAACCAACGGCACCAACGGCATCTTCCGCGTCCGGCAGGGACAACTGCATTTCAGATTTTCGCAGGCGTTCTAAAAAGGGATGAAGGATGAAGGATGAGGGATGAATAAAAAGCCAATTGCTTAAATTCATTCCTCATCCCTCATCCTTCATCCCTTTTATTTCCCGTTCACCACCAATTTCCGATTGGCTTGAACGCGCAGATTCGGACGGCGCGAGGTAACTTCGATGCTGCGGATTTCGCCGGTTGGCGATTCGCTCAGGGCGCGTTTCGGGACGTAGGTTAAAACGTAGCTCGAATCAATTATTCCGGCGATGCTCGCGGATTTCTCCAGCATTTCGTCGCGTGATTCGGGCAGAATCAAATAGCCGTTCGTGTCTTTGGAGAGCGCGATAAGGTATTTTTCGCTCTCGATAAGAGCATTTTTTCTTTCCTTCATTTTACGCAGAAAAGCGCGGTCGGTCGAAATCGTAATGCTTTTCGGAGTCAGCGCGACATCGCGCACACCGTTCGGCAAGGTCGCTTTTATTTCGGGCGGCATCGCCTGTCTCGGCGGCGTTTTCGAGATACCTTTGGTGCGCGGTTCAATCGCCGCTTTTTCCAGTCGCGTATAACTGATAACGTGAACATTGATGTCGGTCGCCAGCAGATTCTGCGTCGCCGCGCGGCGTTCGGAGAGATTGTTAAAAGTGTCCGTGCCGTCGGTAATCAAAACCAGATGGCGATTGTCGCGCGGCGTTTTCTGCAAAAACTTCGTCGCCGCCTCCAGCGCGTTGATGAAAACGGAACGTCTGCCGAAATTCGCTTTTGAATCGAGTAATTTTAACGCTTCATCTTTATTCGTCCATTCGGCGACGATTTCGACTTTATCGTGATAATCCATAATCGCCACCGAATCGTCCGGCTGCAAAGCGACGATTAAATTTTTCGCCGCTTTAACCGTATCCTTTAATCTTTTCACTTGCCGCATTTCGCCGCCCGTGTCGAGAACGACCAGCACATTCGCCGGAATGCGCCGCAAACTGCTTGCCTGATTGAGCCGCCCGTCTTCGGAAATCACCAAATCTTCTTTTTTGACATCGCCGACAAAATTGCCGTTCAGGTCATAAGCCGAAACATTCAGTTTAATTTCTTCGGCGAAAATTCGTTCCGGTTCGTCGTCGTTTATCGGTGTCGGAGTCGGCGTTTGAGCGAAGGACGCGGCGAACAGGAAAACAATTAGAAATGTGATTTGGGGCAGCTTTGAAAACATAAAATTTATTGAAAATAATCAGTCGGTTTGGCGGGTTTGATGCGCGTCGGAAATTTTGCGTTGTGTTTCGGGTGAAACGCATCAAATGTGTTTTCGTTGAAAATAAGCTAAAATAAATGACGACGATGCGCGAAATGACCGAAGAAAAAAATCATCTGACCGGATTTTCAAACGAAGAGCTTGCCGAATTTACTTTAGAAATCGGTGAGCCGAAATATCGCGCCAAGCAGATTTTCAAAGGCTTGCACGAACGCCGTTTGCAGAATTTTGACGAAATGACCGATTTGCCGAAAGCCCTTCGTGAAAAACTGAATGAAACTGCGACGGCTTCGGTTTTACGAGTCGAATCGCACTACGTTTCGACCGACGGAACGCGCCGCTTCTTGATGAAAACTCACGATAACTTTCCCGTCGAGACGGTTTTTATTCCGACCGAAAACCGCGATACGATTTGTTTTTCGTCGCAGTCGGGCTGTCCGCTCAAATGTGATTTCTGTTTGACGGCGAAACTCGGACTGCTTAGAAATTTGACCGCCGGAGAAATCGTCGAGCAAATAATTATCGTTCTCAACGACGTTTATGGCGTTGGAGAAGAAACGCCGCACGGCACGAATTTGGTGGCGATGGGCGCGGGCGAGCCGTTTTTGAATTTTGAAAATTTAATCAAGGCTCTGGGAATAATGGCGGACGAAAACGGATTATTTATTGTAGCGAACCGCGTTACGGTTTCGACCGCCGGAATCGTGCCGAAGATTTACGAATTTGCCAAACTCGAAAA
The DNA here is from genome assembly GCA_026786155.1 of Pyrinomonadaceae bacterium. Lineage (GTDB taxonomy): Bacteria > Acidobacteriota > Blastocatellia > Pyrinomonadales > Pyrinomonadaceae. The sequence goes on along the minus strand of JAJAYR010000225.1, from coordinate 16,096 downwards.
ACGTCCGAATCTGGCGATTTCATTGTCTGCGCCAACGGACGAATTGCGCGATAAATTGATGCCGATAAACAAGCGTTGGAATATCGAAGAACTTTTGCGGGCGGCAAAGGAAGTGCAGAAAACGCTGCGGCGCGGCGAACGGTTCACGTTTGAATACGTTCTGCTCGGCGGCGTGAACGATTCGGACAAACACGCCCGCGCTCTGGCGGAGTTGCTGAGTAAATACGATTTGCAAAAGGTGAAAATCAATCTGATTCCGCATAATTCCGCCGAGCCGCTCGAATATCATCCGCCGGAATTCGAGCAGGTTGAAAGGTTCAAAAAGATTTTAGAATCGAAAAATGTTTCGGCTTACGTTCGCCGCCCGCGCGGGCGCGATATTTACGCCGCTTGCGGTCAGCTTGCCGCGAAAGATTCGCCGAATTTGATTCAAAAAGTTTAGAGTCCACGCTTGAGCGTGTCTTCCGCCGCGCGGCGCGGCGGTTGGCAAAGGGCATTCCGCGTTTGGACTCTGAACAGAAGATTATGGAAATTTTTATTATCGGATTAGCCGTCGTCGCGCTGATGGTTTTCGTTTCGACGAAAATCAAGAAGAGCGCGGCGGCGGCGTATGACTCGGAAACGGTTGAAACGGAAGAGTTTAAACTTTTCAAACCCGAAGGATTTATTTATCCGCTGAACGACGATTCGGGTTTGGCGTTTGTCGCCAACTCGAAGGATTGGGGAAAAAACGAGGCGAGCAAATTTCGGCAGGCGCGGGCGGCTCTGCGGGTGATTTCAAATTCCGATTTCAAGATAATTTGCGAAAACGCCAAAAAATCGGCGGGCAAAATTAAGTCGAAAAATTTCGTTAAAGACGCGCCCGCCGGACAAAAAATCTTTACGCTCGAAGGCGAAACTCTTGAAGATACGGTGAAAATTTTGACCTTTTGGAAAATAGTCGAAAGCCGGAGAAAGATTTACGAGTTGAGGGCGGCGGTCATCGAAAACTATGCGGAAGATTTCGCGGACAAAATAAACGAGATGACGGCGAGTTTTACCGTCAAATAAAAGCATCTCGAAAAATCAAAATGACATCATTTCAACGGCAGAGGAAATTTATGAAAAAAACTTTATTCAGCATTTTTACAGCTTTAATTTTTTTAGCGGGCGGAATTTATCAAACGAACGCGCAGGACATCAGCGGCTCAATCGGCGCGGTCAAGCGCGGCGGTTCAATCAGAGGAACGATTGTGATGAGCATTCCGAGCGGTCTGCACGTTAATTCAAGCCGTCCGAACAGCCAATATGCGATTCCGACATCGGTTAAAGTCAGCGCGGTCGGCGCGAAAGTCGGCAGTGTGAGTTACCCGCGCGGCAAAAATCGCAAATTCGGCTTTTCCGAAGACACGCTCAATGTTTATGAAGGTCGCAGCGCATTTAGTTTCAACCTGACCGTTCCCGCCAATTTCAAAGGCAATGTCGTCAAAGTCCGCGCCGTCGTGCGCTATCAGGCTTGCACCGATGAAGTTTGCTATCCACCGAAAACCAAAGAAATCACTTTGACCGCGCAGGTTAGATAATTCCAGATTTCAAATTCCAAATTCCAGATTGTTTTTCGGACAAGCAACTGTTTGAAATTTGGAATTTGGAATTTGAAATTTGGAATTTGAAATCATTCGCTCAAGTTTTCAAACGCTCCGCCGACGAAGCGGAAATGTCTCTCCGATTCGTCCGGTTTCGCGCCGAGTTTCTCGTAAAATCTAATCGCCGGTTCGTTCCAATCAAGCACGAGAAAATCAATTCGTTGAAAATTTCTCGTTTTGGCAATTTCGGCGAGTTTTTTGAGAAACGCTTCGCCGATTTTCCGTCCGCGAAATTCCGGTTTGACGTATAAATCTTCCAGATAAAACCCGCGCTGTCCGCGAAAACTGGCGAAGTTTTCATAAAATAGAGCGTAACCGATTGGATTTTCATTGGCGAAAGCCATTAAACCTCCGACGCAGGAACTTTCGCCGAACATCGCGTCGCGCAGAGCATCTTCCGTTACTTCGCAAAAGTCCGAAAGTTTTTCAAACGCCGCAAACTCTCGAATCAAATTTACGATTAGCGCGATGTCTTTTTCTTCGGTGATTTTGATTTGAAAGTTCATTTATAAATTCCAGGCAATTTGGCTTTTCAAACGGCGACCCGTTTTTTCCTTGCCGAGCGTTTCAAAAACCGTGAGCATCGAAGGTCCGACGGCTAAACCTGTTAGTAATGCTCTCGCGCCGTTCATAATCACGCCCATTTTCGTTTGCTTTTCTTCGGTAATTTCTTTGACGATTCGTTCAATTTCGTCGTGCGTAAAATCTTCAACCGCTTCAAATCGGTTGGCGAGTTCGGTCAGCCAAATCTTTAAATCGGGAAATTTCTTTAGATTTTTATCAATCGCGGCTTGGTCGAAATCGAAATCTTCCGAGAAATATGCTCGTCCCTGACCGGAAAAATCTTTCAATGTGAAAAAGCGTTGACGAATCAAATCAACCGTGTTTTCAAACCACGTTTTATCATCGTCTTCGTATTCGTCGCGCCAGAGTTTGGCGGATTTTAATTCGGCTTTGACGAACGGAATTAGCTCCGCAATCGGCATTGTGCGGACGTATTCGGCGTTCATCCAAATCGCTTTGTCATCCGTCCAATGTTTCGCATCGTTCGCGTCGAAGTTAAAAACGGCGTTGTTTTTGTGAATGTGGTCGAGCGAGAATTTTTCGATGAGTTCGTCAAACGTATAAATTTCTTTCTCTTCGCCCGCCGACCAGCCCAGCAGAACGAGAAAATTGCGGAACGCGGCGGCGAGAAAACCGGCATCGCGGTAAGTCGTCATCGAAACGACTGCGCCGTGTTTGCGCTTTGATAGTTTGCCTTTGTTCGGCGCGAGAATCAGCGGCAAATGCGCGAAAATCGGCTTGTTCGCGCCTAACGCTTCGTAAATCAAAACTTGTTTATGCGCGTTCGTCAGATGGTCTTGCCCGCGAATGACGTGCGTAATCTGCATCTCGATGTCGTCGCAAACGACCGCCAGATTATACAGCGGATGACCGTCGGAACGGAGTAAAACAAGGTCTTCGATTTCCGTGTAATCGCGTTCCTGCAATCCATAAACCGCGTCTTCAAAAGTCGTTTTGCCGGTTTCAGCAACTTTCAAACGAATCGCAAACGGTTCGCCCGCGGCGGCTTTTTGGTCGCTTTCTTCTTTGGACAAATCCCGAAATTCGTTGTCGCGCTGATTTTTATTTGCACGCGCTTTTTCCTGAATCGAGGTTTTGACATCGCCGCCAGTGCGGTCTTCTTTAGGCGTAAAATCTAGATACGCTTTGCTTTCCGCCAATAATTTCAGCGCAGCGGCGCGGTGTTGGTCGGCGTTGTTCGATTGATAAACGATTGTTTCGTCGGGCGCGAAACCGAGCCATTCCAAACCTTCGAGAATCGAGCGAGTTGATTCACTCGTCGAACGCGCGAGGTCGGTGTCTTCGATTCGCAGCAGAAACTTCCCGCCGGTGTGTTTGGCGAAAAGATAATTAAAAAGTGCGGTTCGGGCTGAACCGATATGCAGATAACCCGTCGGGCTGGGCGCAAAGCGAACTCTCGTAGTCATAATTTATGGTTTTTTAGCGTCTTTTGTAAATCGTTTAATTGTTCGGTCAGTTTATTAATTTTTTCCAAAATTTCCCTTTTAAATTCGCGGTCTTTTATCTCGTCTCTGCCGTCCACCAGAAACGTGCCGTTCGGGTTGAGAACGAGTTTTTCAATTTCCTTCGCGCTGTCCAAACCTTCTTCGCGGGCGACGACATCCAAATCTTCTTCGGTCAGCATTTCGCGTTTTATCGCGTCCTTTTTTATTTCTCCGTTTTCAATCAAAGTGCGCGGTTCGCCTTCGAGCAATGTTTCGATCCGTTTGCTGCGAAATTTGACATACGAAGTCAAAAAACTTACGCCGAGCAGCACGGTTACGCCGACTATGCCGCCGGAGAGCGATGTGTCGTCGCCGATAATCGCGTTTTGCACGGTTTCGGAAATCAGCAGCAGCAGCACGAAATCAACCGGATTAAGCTGCGCCATTTCGCGGTTGCCGAAAACGCGCAAAAGCAAAATCAGCGTAAAATAAACGAGAATCGGGCGAATAATTTTTTCCGCCCACAAAACTTTTTCTGCGTCCAGCACGAACATATTCGACCACGCCGAACCTTCAAACATCGCCAAACCGATTTCGATAAACATCTGCCGAAACTCCAAGGTTTATAAAATCTCAATTCATCAAACGAGTTTATTATTAAAAGCCGGAAATTTAAAAAGCTATTTCAGCCGATAAACTGAAATAGCCTTAAAATTCGATGGCGGAGATGACAGGATTCGAACCTGTGGAAGTCTTTTGAACTTCAACAATTTAGCAAACTGCCGCTTTCAGCCACTCAGCCACATCTCCGTCCGCTTTTTCGCAGAAAAGCATTTTTTATTCTAGCCGTTGAGCAAACTTTGTCAAGTTCGGTCGCATCTATAAAAGCAAACCCAAAAGTGTCGGGGCTTGACACATTTAATTTTAAGACAGAAAATACGAAAGTGCCAAAGTCTTTGCTTAGTTAAAAGTTTTTTGCACTCCCAAAATAGGTTCTCCCGAAAACTTGTTTGATAAGGAGTCGGCTGGAATGATTGCTTCCGTTTTGTCAATTAGAAAATTTACCAAATTTATCTTTGTCGCTTTGACCGCTTTTTCGGCGGCTTTCGGCGGCGTGTCCGAAACGCCCGGCGCGAGTCTGATCGTCGAAAACAGCAGTAATCTCGGCGTAATAAAAGGTTTCGTGCGCGATGAAACGGGCGGCACGATTGCCAATGCCTATGTTTCGATTTTTCGCGTCGGAACTTCTCAGTTATTAAAGCAAGTTCGCTCGGCTTCGGACGGCAGTTTTTTGGCGAAAATTCTGCCCGGAACTTATACGGTTCTGGCGGTCGCGGAAGGTTTTAATCCCGTAACGCTGACGACGGTTGAGGTCAATCGTTCGGCGGAACTGGTCTACGGGTTCAAATTGGAAAAAGCCGGAAGCGGCAACACTCTGCCGGAAAAACGGGTTGACCGCAACAGTTCAAAATGGACGATTCGCGCCGCGCAGATGCGTCGTTCGGTTTATCAAAACACCGAAGGCGATTCGCCGATTGACGAAAACACGACTGCTCAAACGGAAAATTCGGCTGAAATTAAAGACGAAGACGAAATAAAAAGACCGAATCAAACGGTCGTCGAAACTTATTTTGCCGGTTCTGATGAAGGAAATTTTGCGGGCGTAAACTTCGCCACCTTACAGCCGCTAAACGAAAATACGGAAATCGTTTTCGTCGGTCAGAGCGGAACGGGGCAAACCGCGCCGCAGAGATTTGAAACGAAATTAAAATTTCGCCCGAACGAAAACCATCAAATTCACGTCAGCGGTTCAATCGCCAAACTCGGAAAAGTTGAAATTAATAACACCGAAGAATCGCTCGGACAATTTTCTTTTCAGGCTTTGGACGAGTGGAAAGTGAAGAACGGCGTGATTTTGGTTTTCGGATTGGATTATTCAAAATTTATCGGCGCGGGAAATGATTTTTCCGTTAGCCCGCGCTTCGGTTTGCAGTTTGACGTTGATTCCAAAACCCGTTTCCGCACGGCTTACACGAGCGCGACGGAAGACCGCACCTGGGCTTCGGTCGCCGAACTCGAAGGCGAACAGATTCTTTTCCGCGAACCCGTTTCGATGCAGGAGTTCGTCGTCGAAAACCAACAGCCGCGAATGGCGAAAAATACCCGTCTGGAATTCGGTATCGAGCGCATTTTGGACAATAAATCGAGCGTCGAAGCCAATATATTTTTCGACGCGGTGAGCAGTCGCGGAGTCGGTTTGACGAACCTGCCGTTCAATTCGCTCAACGGCGAAAATCTCGCCGAGTTCGTCGTCAACCAGCAGGGCAATGCAAACGGCGCGAGAATCGTTTATACGCGCCGCCTGACGAGTCGTTTCAGCACGTCCGCCGGTTACGCTTTCGGCAGCGGGCAGAAACTTGCTTCCGAAGCGATTTCCAATCCGGCAGATATTTTTGAAACAGATTTTTTCCAGACTTTCTACGGGCAATTCGATGCCGACTTCAAAACGGGAACGCAGGTGAAAACGATTTTTCGGCTGTCGCCAAACGCGACGGTTTTTGCGATTGACCCGTTTCAAGGACGTTTGGCGATTTACGACCCGAGTTTAAGCGTGATGGTTACGCAAAGTTTGCCAAACCTGGGTTTGCCGATTCGCGCTCAGGCGATTCTTGACGCGCGAAACCTTTTCGATTACCAAACGGGCGTGAACGGCGAAGAGGGAAGTTTGCGGCTCAATTCGCAAAAACGCATTTTGCGCGGCGGCATTTTAGTCAGGTTTTAATTCTGCTTTCTAACAAATAAGAAAAAAAGCACGAAAGAGCAAATACTTTCGTGCTTTTTTATTTGTCCGGCGCGAATTCTTTTCCGAAATATCGGATATGAAGCGAAAAACTGAATGAAAATTTTGTTCGATTAGTTGTTTATCGAAACAAAAGCCTTTGTTTTGCGTAGTTTTCGCTAAGAAACATTAGAAAAACACTTGGAACGAAGTTTGCTTTTGAAAACTTTCGGCGAAGTTTGTCCTTCTGAAATGAAAGGAAAAATTCTCACAAGTTGGAGTTTGGTGTGGCTTTTGGCGACGGTTTTATTCGTGGTCGGCGGCGCACTTAACCTTTCGCAGCGTGCCAATCACGCTTTGCCGCCGACCGACGGGGTTAATTGGGCGCAGCGGGCGGACGGGATTTACGCCGAAAAAGTCGAGTCGAGTTTAGCCGCGTCGCGGGCGGGCATTGCCGTCGGCGATAAACTGCTCGGAATTTCTCTGGACGAAAAACAATTCGACGAAGTTAGTTTAGCTTCCGACGTTCAGCAATATCTCGAAGCGGCGGGCGCGGGCAACAGTTTGACTTATTTTTATCAACGACCTTCCTATTCTTTCGCCAACAATTTTTATTACGCCGATTTGCGAAACATTGATACTTTTCCGCGCTGGACGGCTTCGCTGATTTTTCTGGCTATCGTCGGCTTAATCTGGCTCGGTGTCGGCATCTTCGTTCTTTTCAAACAAGGCAGCGGGTCGCCGTTTGTGCTGCATTTTGCGATGGTTTGTTTGGCGGCGTTCGTCTTTCACGTTTATAAATCAATCGGTATCGGCAAAGATTTGGATTTAACGATTAGTCTTTTAGACGATGCGGCGTTCGCTTTCTTCGTGCCGCTTTTTCTGCATTTTTGTCTGCGCTATCCGGTGCGAATGAATGTTTTTGACGAAGCCCGTTGGAAAACCTTCGCGCTTTACGTTCCCGCCGCGTTAATCACGCTCGGAATTTTTGTTTTATCGCTGACATTTCCCATCGTTGACTGGTTTGTTCCGAATTCTGCTCTGGTGGAAAATCTCGCCGTTTTGACGAATAGATTTAATCTCTTCGGGGTTTTATATCAAGCCAATTTCTATCATTTCGTCGTCGGCGTATCCGGCGGCGCGAGTGTTTTGCTGTGGCGATTTTTCAAAAGTCGGCAGCAGCCGCTCGTCCGACAGCGCATCAAATGGGCGATGTGGGGAACGATTGCCGCCATCGTGCCGGTGATTCTTTTCCAAATTGTCAGACGTTTCGTGCCTTCGCTTTCGGAAGATTATTTGAGTTCCGCGCTGACGACTCTGCCGCTCGCCTTGATTCCTTTGAGTTTCGGGCATTCGGTCGTGCGTTATCGTCTGATGGATGTTGATGTCGTCGTGCGGCGGGCGCTCGTTTATGCGATGACGACGCTGGCGATTGCGATGATGATCGGCGCGGTCGCGCTCGGTCTGGTTTTTCTCGCTGTCGGCAATAATCTTTCAACGACGGAAATCACGCTTCGCGCTTTGATTGCGGTTATTGCGATGGCTGGAATCGTTCTTTTATCCGAACCTTTAAAGAAATTTTTGCAGGAACGCGCCGACCGATTTTTTTACGGCGAACGCTACGATTTGCGACAGGGATTACTTGATTTCGGCAGAACGCTGTCGGCGACGACCGCGCTCGAACCGTTATTGAATGCTTTAACCGAACGCTTGAAACAAGTTCTCGATGTCGAAAAAGTCGCGGTTTTTATCGAAGATGCTGATTTGCCGGAACATTATAAAATCGCCAAGTCTGTCGGTGTCAGCGAAAATTACCGGATGCCGAACGATTTTCGCCAGATGATTCGGCAAAAATCGGCTGAAAAGGGAATCGTTCGCGCCGACGAACTCGAACTTTCCGAAGAAGATTTGATTGATGAAACGCCGTCCGAAAGAACGACGTTGAAGGAAAAAATCGAAAAGTTCGGCAGAAACTCGAAAAACATTCACCGGCAGGAACTGCATTATTTCGTGCCGTGCGTCGTGCGCGGCAAAATGGTCGCCGTTTTAGGTTTGGGACGCGCTTCGGACGGCTCGCTTTTATCGTCGGAAGATTTGGAAATTTTGCAGACAATTTCCGGTTTCGTTGCCGTCGCCGTCGAAAACAGTCTGCTTTATCAGGAGCAGGAAACACGCGCCGCCGAGTTGGTTTTGCTCAAGGAATTTAACGAATCAATCGTCGAATCGGTCAACGTCGGCTTGCTCGCGGTTGACGAAAACGGGCGCGTTACAAGCTGCAATTCGACTTTTGAAACGATGCTCGGTTTGAGCCGCGAACAGGCAATCGGCAAAATTATCGAAGAAATTTTCGACGACGGTTTTGCGCTGAATTTAGAAAACATCTTAGGCAAATCGCGCTGGCATCTGACGGAAATTCGCAACGCTTATAAACTTTTAACGACCGATTCGCAGGGGAAAATTTTAATCTTAAACGTCGCGGTCGCGCCGCTGCGCTCGTCGGCTTCCAACAATCAAACCGGCGCAATTGTCGTTTTAGAAGACGTTACTTCGCGCATCAAACTCGAAGAATCTTTGCAGCAAAACGAAAAACTGTCGAGCATCGGACTGCTCGCCGCCGGTGTCGCGCACGAAGTCAACACACCTTTGACGGGCGTTTCAAGTTATACGCAGATGCTCTTAGGGATGATTCCCGAAACCGACCCGAAACACGCGCTGCTGCGAAAAGTTCAGAAACAGACCGACCGCGCCTCAAACATCGTCGGCAATCTGCTGAACTTTTCGCGCACCGGCAACGCGACCGAATTCGTCGAAATCAACGTCAATAAACTGCTCGACGACACCTTGCAACTATTAGAGCCGCAGCTTAGAAAATCGAACGTCGAAATCGTCAAAAATTACGCCGATATTTCGCCGAAAATTTTCGGCAACGCCGGAAAATTACAACAGGTTTTCACAAATTTAATCATTAACGCGAGAGATGCGATGTTCGGCGGCGGACAAATCACGCTGACAACCGATTTTGAAAACGAAGATGAAATCGTCGTCGAAGTTTCTGACACGGGAAGCGGCATCGAGGCGGAAAATATCGGAAAAATCTACGACCCGTTTTTCACCACCAAAGGCGTTGGCAGCGGAACGGGCTTGGGCTTGGCGGTTTCCTACGGCATCGTTCAGGAACACGCGGGCGTGATTACGGCGACGAGCGAAGTCGGCGCAGGCACGACGTTTCGCCTTGTTTTTCCCGTCGCTCAAAAACAGCAGCTACTCCGCGCCGTCAGTTGATGCAAATTCAAAATTGAATTTTTAGTTTTGAAAAATGCACAAATTCATCTGTTTCAATCATCAAATTTTACCTGCCGAAAACGCTTTTCTACCTGCTAATTCCGCCGCTGCGCTCTACGGCAAAGGCATTTTTACAACCGTCGCTATCTATAATTTCAAACCTTTTTTGTGGGAAAAGCATTGGCAAAGATTAACCGCTAATGCAAACACAATCGAAATTGATTTGCAAAATTTTACCGAACAAAAGGTTAAAAACGCGCTGCTCGAAATCATCGAAAAAAATAACTTCCGAACGGGACGCGCCCGCCTGACATTTTTTGATGAATCGTCGCCCGCTTTTTGGCAAACAGATTCAAAAAACAAAACGGGTTTTACCATCCAAACGGCTGATTTTCGGCAAATTAAAAACAAATTAAATCTAACCGTTTCGCCGTTTTTGGTTAATTCGACTGCGCCGCTGGTCGGCGTAAAGTCGTGCAATTATTTGGAAAATATAATGGCTTGGGAATCGGCGAAAGCGAAAGGTTTTGACGAAGCGATTCGTCTGAACGAAAAAGGCGAAATCGTTGCGGCGTGTCTGGCAAACGTCTTTTGGAAAAAGAACGGCGCGATTTTCACGCCGCATCTCGAAACCGGCTGTTTGAACGGCACGACGCGCGAATACGTTTCGGAAAACTTGGCGGTTGAAGAAACAAAAGCGCAGTTGGAAGAAATAATCGAAGCCGACGAAATTTTTTTGACTTCGGCGGGAATCGGCGTTGTGCGAGCCGCCATTGAAAAATCAGAACTTTCTTAATTAACGCGAGTTCGGAGGAAACAAAAGCAGAGAAAGATTAGCCACAAAAAGGCACAAAATTCACAAAAAGGAAAATTAAAAAATCTTTTTTGTGAATTTTGTGCCTTTTTGCGGCGATATTTTCTTATCCCGAATTGACGTTAATTATTTTGTCGCCGGTTTTTGACCGCTTTCCGTTTTGGCAAAATAACCTTGCCGGTGCGTTAAAATTACTTTCTGCTTCGACAAATTCGGGTTAGCAATCTGAATTTCAATTTTGCGATATGAGCCGTCGCGTTTTTGATTAATCGGTTCATACGCAATCAGATATTGGGAACGCATTTCGATTTGTATCTGGTTGAAAGCCTTGCGAAGTTCCGTTTCGTCGCGCGGGAAAAAGGCACTGCCGCCGGTGCGTTCGGAAATTTTTCGGAGAACGCCTTTGTCCACGCCGTCGTAAAAATTGTCGCCGATGCCGATTGAATAAATCACCGCTTCGCTTCGCAGCGCGGCTTGAATCGCGTCGTCCGATTTTTTAGTTCCAAAAGTATTTACGCCGTCGGTCAGCAAAATAATCGCGCGGCGCGTTTTTTCCGGCGAAACTTTCAAAACTTCTTCGGACGTAATCCAAATCGAATCCCAAATCGCGGTCGAGCCTTGCGTCATTTGATTCGTGCCGGAAATCGGCGGCGTTCCGCCAACGACCACGCCGCCGCCGAGATAACCCGAAGGCGGAACGAATTCCACTCGGTCAACGGCGCGAAGCAGACGCGAAAGATTATTCGTCATCCCTTGTTCGAGCGTTGATTCGCCCGTGAATGAAACTATCGCCACTTCGTCTTTCGCCGGTCTGACAACCGATTGCAGAAACGCTTTGGCGGCAGCTTTTTCTTCCGGCAAAGTGCGTTCCTGCGACGCGCTCGTGTCAATCAAAATCGCCAGACTCAAAGGCAAGTCAACCTGTCTGGTAAAAGCGGTAATTTCCTGCACCTGCCCGTCTTCGACGAGTTTGATGTCGCCTTGTTTCAAGTCAGTCAGCAGTCGGCGGTTTTTGTCCTGCGCGGTGAAAAGCACGTTGACGACTTCCGCGTCAATCTTCAAAACTTCGTCGTCATCTTCGATAACTTCGGGTGTCGGCGCCGGGGTCGGAGTCGGCGTGGCGGATTTTTCGGGTGTCGTTTGCTGGGCATTTGAAACATCAAAACCGCCCAACGCGCCGCCGATAAATAATAATCCGATTGTCAGAATCGCCAAATTTTTAATTCTAAACATTTTACTTCTCCTGAGTTTTGCACCGAAATTTATCGAATGCCGTCTCTAATCGCCCGATAACTTTTCTTCGTGCGAATTTTATAATCGCCGTCTTTGCTTTTATCGGTGAAACGCACTTCGACTTTGCGCTCTTTGCCGTCGTAATTTTGATTGGTCGGGCGATAGGTGATGATGTATTGCGAACGCAATTCCTTGGAAATTTTTGTAAAGGCGCGTTCGAGGTCGCCCATATCGCCGGTGAAAAACGCTTCGCCGCCGGTGTCTTCGCAAAGCTGCGTCAGATATTTGTCGCCTTTGTCCTTGACTGTTCCGGCATCAACGCCCGGCACACTGCCGAGAAAACCGGATTTGGTCGAGATTCCGAATACCGTCGTTTCCGTGCGCTGCGCGATGTCAATCGCGTCCTGCAAATCGGCGCGGCTGAAAGTGTCGTCGCCGTCGGTAATGACCACGATGACCCGTCTGCCCGGCGCGTTTCGCAATTTTTCGTCGGAGAATTGCCAAATCGCGTCATACAAAGCGGTTTGCGAACCGACTTTTTTCACGGTGTCAACCGATTTATCCAGCAAATCGAGCTTATCGGTAAAATCCTGCCGCAAATTTATTTCATTATCAAAAGTCATAAACGCGGCTTTGTCTTTGCGGAGGCGCGTCACGGTGTAGATAAAATTTTTCGCCGCTTCTTTGGAAAATCTCATTTTTCCCGCCGCCGAAGGCGACGTATCCATCAAAACGCCGACGTAGACCGCCGGATTCGTTTTCTCATCGCTAAAAAATGTAACTTCCTGCTGCACGCCGTCCTCAAAAACGGCAAAATCGCCGCGCTGCAAACCGGCAATCAAATCCTTCTTTTTCTTTTTGTCGTTGACCGTTACGGGCAAACGCACCTCAAAAGTTTTGACCGCGCCGTCATCACTAATCGGCGGCGGTGTCGGTTTCGGAATCTGCGCCGCGCCGGACAAACCGAAGGCGGACAAAAAAGTGGTCAAATAGAAAAGACGAAACAAATTTTTCATAGCTGATTTTATTGATTTTTTTCAGAACTTAACGACCGATTCGATGCCGTTCGGCAAGCGTCTGTTGCCCTAAACATAAATTTGCAGTATAGCAAACGCCTTGTAAATCGTGAACGGGAAATGGCAAATGATAAATGGTAAATGGTAAATTTTTAATAACACAACGATTTATCATACGAGTTACGCAGTTTAAAGTTATAAGTGGTTAGATTCGGAATAGATGAGAGATGACAGATGATAACTGATAGATTTCACCTCTCATTTATTATCTCTCATATATTCCGAATGTTTCCGAATAACTGCGTAACTTTTATATTATTCACGATTGACGAAACTTTATGAATCAAAATATCTTCAGAGAATACGACATTCGCGGGATTGTCGGCGAACAATTGACGGACGAGACGGTAGCAATCGTCGCCAGAGCCGTCGGCACATTTTTTAATCGCAACGGTGCAAAGCGCATCGCCGTCGGCTTTGACGCGCGGACGAGTTCGCCGCGCTTTCGTGATTTGCTGGTCAAAAATTTTAACGCAACCGGCTGCGATGTCGTGCTGATCGGCAGAGTTCCGACTCCGGTTCTATACCACACGGTTTATACGAAAGACGTTGACGGCGGCGTAATGATTACCGGCTCGCACAATCCGCCCGACCATAACGGTTTTAAGATTTGTCTCGGTAAATCAACGCTTTTCGGAACGCAGATTCAGGAAATAAAGGAAATCGCGCTGTCCGGGAATTTTTCGGAAGGCGCGGGAACAAGTGAAAATCTCGAAGTTTTGGACGATTACGAACGTGATATTTTATCGAAAATAAATCTTGGCAGCAGAAAATTAAAAGTCGTCGTGGACGGCGGCAACGGAATGGGCGGCGTAACGGGCGTTCCGGTTTATGAAAAACTCGGCTGTCAACTCGTCAAACTTTTCACCGAACCCGACTCGAACTTTCCAAATCATCATCCCGACCCGACGGTCGAGGAAAATTTACAGGACGCGATTCGCGCCGTTGTCGAAAATAAGGCTGATTTAGGAATTGCCTTTGACGGCGACGGCGACCGCATCGGCATCGTTGACGAAAACGGGCGAATCATTTGGGGCGACGAACTGATGATTTTACTGTCGCGTGAAGTCTTAAAAGAAAAACCGAATGCGACGATTATCGCCGAAGTGAAATGCTCGCAGAATCTTTTTGACGACATTAAAAAACACGGCGGCAAACCGATAATGTGGAAAGCCGGACACTCGATTATCAAAGCGAAAATGAAGGAAACGGGCGCGGCACTCGCCGGTGAAATGAGCGGGCATATCTTTTTCGCCGATAGATTTTACGGCTTCGACGACGCGACTTACGCGGGCGCAAGAGTGTTGGAAATCCTCTCCAAAACCGATAAAAAATTGTCGGAAATTTTAGGCGATTTGCCCGCAACTTTTTCCACGCCGGAGTTGAGAGTTGATTGCGCCGACGAGCGAAAATTTGAAATCGTCCAAAGAATCGCCGAAGAATTTGCTCAAACCAACGAAGTCATCACGATTGACGGCGCGAGAATTTTGTTTGAAAACGGCTGGGGCTTGGTTCGCGCCTCAAACACGCAGGCGATTTTGGTTTTGCGATTTGAAGCTGATTCGGAAGAAAATTTGAGCAAAATCCGCGAAACGGTTGAAGAAAGAGTGGGAAAGTTGATTGCAGAAAAAATCTAATATTCGCCACTTAAATTGTTGAAGTTTGGAGTTCACGCTTGAGCGTGTCTTCGTCGGCGAAGCGCGACGGACAAAGGGCGTTCCGCGTTTGAACTCAAAACTTGTCCCCGATTTGCACAAACTTGGTCTGCAAAGCATTAGATGGTTTTCCACGTCAGCGTGTAAGCGGGCGGCATATTTTTAACGACAATCTGACTGCGCCGGGCTTTGCCGTAGCGGTCGCGCATATATTCGCGGAGTTTTATCGCCGACGGAAAATAATAGCCGTGCGCGTATTGAAATGTGCGAAACACGCAGCCCTGCTCCATAAACTTATCAACTTCGCCCAAAATTCGTTCGCCGATTTCGTTCGGCAGGGACACGAACGGCAGACAGCAAATGATATAGCCGACTTTGCCGAAGCCGATTTTCTGGTAAATCGAAAAAGTATCACACGCATTGCCGCGCACGATTTTTAATTCGGGGAAATTTTTTTTCAGCGATTTAACCAGACCTTTATCGAGTTCGATGCCGACGTAAGACTCTTTATTCGGCACGACTTCCCGCAAAAATTTGGTGATTGCGCCCGTGCCGACTCCGAGTTCGAGAACGACGTTTTCTTCGTCGGGACGAATTTCGTCAACCATTTTCTGCGCGAGTTCCGGCGAGGACGGCGCAATCGAGCCAACTTTGAGCGGATTTTTCAGAAACGCCTGCAAAAATTCAATGTTTTCGTTCATCGCCAAACTCTAACTCGCCGAAGCCTTTGCGCCGGATTCATTTTGTAACGTGGTATTTACATCGCTGACGGCAATTTTATAACCACAACCGTCGGTTTGGCAATAGCGAAAAGTGCCTTCCTTCTTGGTGAACTTTTCAAACACGAACGGGGCTTTACATTTCGGACACGGTTCGACAATCGGTTTGTCCCAATAAACGACATCGCATTTCGGATAATTTGTGCAGCCGTAAAATGCTTTTCCGCGCTTTGATTTTTTGACGGCGATTTCTCCGTCCTTACATTTCGGACAGGCAATGCCGAGCGTTTCGCGTTTGATATATTCGCATTTCGGGTAATTTGAACACGAAATAAATTCGCCGAAACGCCCGTTGCGAAGCACGAGTTTCGCGCCGTCTTTCGGACAGATTTCGTCGAGTTCGACCGGCGGCGCAACCGCAATCGTCGCGCCGGATTTTTTGTCAATCTTGCGAATGTTTCTGCATTCCGGGTAGCCGGTGCAGCCGTAGAAAGTTCCGAAACGACCTTTTTTCAAAGCCATATCGCGCCCGCACAATTCACACGGCTCGACCGTTTCGGGTTCCGTCTGCGCCGCGCCGTTCTCCGCCGTTTGACCGTCAGCCGCCGGTTTTTTCGCCGAAACTTCGCGCGTCGTTTTGCATTCCGGGTAATTGGCGCAGGCTAGGAACTGTCCGAACCGCCCGAATTTAATGACCATTCCCGCGCCGCAGTTTTCGCAGATTTCGTCGGTCGGGATCGAAGCCTTTTTCTTGTCCTTTAAGCCTTCTTCCGCTGACTTTAAATCAACCGAAAACTTGTCGTAAAAATTACGCAAAGCATCGCGCCAACCGATTTTTCCTTCTTCGATATTATCGAGTTCTTCTTCCATCCGCGCCGTGTAAGTCGGATTGAAAAGGTCGGCG
>JAJAYR010000224.1 GCA_026786155.1 Pyrinomonadaceae bacterium | reverse complement strand
GTGGAGAGTCAAGAGGAAGAATGTTTTCGGCTCTCCACTCTCCACTCTCCACTCTCGACTTCTTAGCGGCAATCGCTAAGATTCCCGTTCCCGTGCCGACATCGAGAAAGCTCATTCCGGCTTCGTAATAATCTTCAATCGCCTTCAAACAAAGTTTGGTCGTTTCGTGCGTTCCCGTGCCGAAAGCCATATTCGGCTCGATGCGGATGACGATTTTATCCGTATTCTCAATCATTTCCCAACTCGGCGCGATGATAAATTTTCCGGTTACGGTCGGTTTCCAATGCTTTTTCCATTCAAACAGCCAGTCAACATTCCCGATGCGGCGCGAATCAATCGCCCGAATCGCGTCCGGCGCAAAATCGTAAATCCGCAAGGCTTCGTTCAACTGATTTCGCAGATTCTCATCGGTTTGCGGTTTGTCGAAATAACCGATAACGGTTAAAATTTCCGTCGCTTTTTTGCCGAGATTATTGATTTCCGTGCCGAGCGCGTCGAGTTCGTTCAAACCGAATTCGACGGCTTCCGACGCTTCGGACGCGACCGTAATTTCATACGCAAACCAGTTTTCGTTCGTGTTCATTGTGTTTATGATTATTCAAAAACTCCGAGTTCGTCCAAATCCTGCGGGCGATTGCGCCAATCTTCGACGACTTTGACGAAGAGTTGAAGAAAAACTTTTTTGCCCAAAAGATTCTCGATGTCCACGCGGGCTTCCGTGCCGATTTTTTTCAATTTGATGCCGCCTTTGCCGATGATAATTCCCTTTTGCGAACTGCGTTCGACGTAAATCGCGCAGTAAATTCTGGTCGCCGTCGGGTCGGTTTCGTCGTATTTTTCCGTAACGACCGCCGTTACATAAGGAATTTCGTCGCCCGTCGTCTGCAAAATTTTCTCGCGCACCATTTCCGAAACGAGCGTTCGCATTGATTGGTCGGTCATTTCGTCCTCGCCGAAAATCGGTTCGCCGACGGGCAGATGTTTGGCAATTTGCTTTAGAAGATTGTCAATCGCGTCGCCTTTCAAAGCCGAAATTGGCACGATTTCGGCGAAGTCGTATTCTTTGGCGTAAAATTCAATCAAAGGCAAAAGTTCTTTCTTGTCCGAAATTTTATCAATCTTGTTAAGAACCAAAACTGCCGTTTTGCCCGATTCTTTGACCAATTCTAAAACGAACTTGTCGCCGTTGCCGGTCGAAACTGAAGCGTCGCGCATCAGCACGACGACATCAACCGACAAAATCGCGTCGTGAACCGCCGCCATCATCCGGCGATTGAGCAAGTAGCCGGGCTTGTGAACGCCCGGCGTGTCAACGAAAACGATTTGCCCATCGGAACTCGTTACGATTCCCTGAATTTTGTGGCGCGTCGTCTGCGGTTTGTTGGAAACGGCAGCGATTTTCTCACCGACCAGATGATTTAGAAGCGTTGATTTACCGGCGTTCGGGCGACCGATTAAACCGACGTAACCGCTGCGAAAATTTTCGGATGTCATTCAGTAAAATTAGCAGAAAAGAAAAACTAATGGAAAATGGAAAACGGAAAATGGAAAATTTAAGATAATTTCTTCATTTTCCATTTTCCGTTTTCCATTTTCCATTTCCTACTGTTCTTTCAGCAATCGTTCCAGCGCGGCGACGGCTTCCGTGTATGCACCGTCGGGAACATTGCCGACGGCGACGGCGGCTTCATAGATTTTAATCGCGTAACTCGCATCTCCGGCGAATTCGTAAATTCGGGCGAGCGCGACAAACGACAGCGACATTAGTGCCGCGTCGGGTCGCCGGGTCGTCGGGTCGGGATATTTTTGGGTCGTTAAAACGGCGTTTTCATAAGCCTTTTTAGCTTTGACCAGCAATTTGTTACGCTCCGTTTCGTCCGCGATGCCTTCCGCCGAAAGACTGGCGATGCGTCCCATCGAGTAATAAACACGCGCTTCGTTCGGATATTCGCCGACGAGCTGCACGAGTTTTTTTTCGGCTTCCGCGTAGTTTTTCGTTTTCGTGATTTGGTCAATCTCCAGAAGTTTTTTCGTTACCGGATTGTCAATCACGATTTCCTGATTACCTGAATTTTTGCGGCGTTCTTCACGCGCCGCCAGTGCAGATTTTTTGGCTTCGGCAAATTGCGCGAGCCGATTCGTTTCTTTGGTTGCGTCGAGCGCGAGAATAAAATCGCGCAGCGAACCGGCGATGTCGAAACCGGAATCTACCAAACCTTTCAGTTGGTCGGCGAAATAAAACGATAAAACCGAACCTTTTTCGTAGGCTTCGGAAAGCTGCAAAGCGGTTTCGTTCGCTAATGCCGTCTTAAATTTTTTCAATTCGTCGGAAACTGCTAATTTATCCTTTTCGGTTTTCATCTGGTCAATTTTCCGACGGGCTTGCGCGGTGGCGATGCGCGTTTTTTCAAATTCGATTTGCCGCGCGTCAATCGCCGCGACGAGCGAACGCGAAACGGTGAGAAAAACATCGGGCGAAATATCCGGGTTTGATTTTCGTCGTTCGTCGAGCAGAACTTTAATACTGTCGCGCACGGTCGAAATGTCCTTGCCGCTCCGCAAAACTAACGGGTCAACGACGAATTGCAGATAAGCGCGGCGCACTTCCGAGACGCTTAAGTTAGTCGCAGGCGGCACAATCGCAAAATAATCGTCGCCGATATTGCGGAAGTTTATCGTCTCTTTCGGCGCGAGCATTTCCGGCACGATGTAAAATCGCCGCTGGCGTTCGCGCAGTTCGGTTTTTTCCAGATTCTTTTTGCCTTTCGAGTCTTTGACCTGAGTTTTGATGCGGTCAATATAATATAATTCCGGGCGAGTGTGCAAATAATCGAGCAAATCGCCGACCATTTTTATCGTCGAAGGTCGCATCGCGTCGCCCGCCGTTTGATAATCTTTGACGTATTCGTCGAGTTTCGCGCTCAGAACGCGGCGGTAAAGTTCGCGCACGAGCGGCGCAAAATCAAGCACTTCGAGCAAATCGCCGGGCAAATCCGTCGCCCGCCGCGGGTCGGAAAAATCCGGCGCGGGCGACAGCGTGTAAGCCATCGAAATAAACGGCGAAACGATTTCGGCGTTCGTCGCCTGCGGATGACGGCGTTTATACTGCTCGATAAAAACCACCAACTTTTGACGAAGTTCGGGGCTGACGCTCTGCAAATCCGTCTTTAATTTTTGACGAAACTTTGCGCCGTCCGCCGTCAAAGGCGTGTCGAGTCCGGCGGCTTCGAGCGATGCCATCACGATTATCAAACGACGGTCAGGCTCGATTTTTACGCCGTAATTCGTCAAATCAAAATTGGCGGACGGCGTTTGAGCAAAAACGCCCGCGGAAAAAATTAAAAATACGGAAAACAGTAAAACTCGTTTCATTATGTATGTTTAAAAAGATTGAAAATTCGGAAAGCAAAGAAAGCAAAACAAACAAAGAAATCAGAAGGGGAATTTCAAGCGTAATTTCGTCGTCCGTGCTGGGTCTGTGCTGTATTTAAAGATGATTTCAGGCTGGCAAAAAGTTGTCTTTCTAAAACATCAAAAAAGGATAAAGGAATCAAACTCGTCTGTCCTTTATCCTTAATTTTCAGCGCGAAAAAGTTTTTTTAGTTAAAGCTGCTGAGTGCTTCCGATTCGCTTTCATAGACATCGAAAACGGTCAGCAATTTCGTGATTGCCAGCAAATCTTGGATTTTTTGCGTCAGATTTAAGAGTCTCAAACTGCCGCCTTCTTTGTTGACGGCGGTAAAACTCGAAACGAGTTCGCCGATGCCGCTCGAATCAACGTAGCCGACGCTGCCCAAATTAAGCAGAATTTTCTTTTTGCCTTCGCCGAGCAATCGGCGAATTGTTGTCCGAAGCGCGACGCTGCCTTCGCCAATCGTTACTTTGCCGTCCATATCGAGAATTGTAATATCGCCCGCTTGACGTTCCGTTATGTTAAGTTCAGCCATTTTT
>JAJAYR010000223.1 GCA_026786155.1 Pyrinomonadaceae bacterium | reverse complement strand
CCGTAAACAACGCAAAATTTGATAGTAAAACGTCAAAAAAAAAACGTAAAACGTCCCGTATAAACAACTTTACATTTTTATTTTTCCACTTTTCACTAAAATTCGCTTTCGGCTCGACCAAAATCGTTATGAAACTCGCCAAACTGACCAGTCCCGCGCCCGCGCCTTTCGGTTTATTGACGAATTTTTTCGGCGTGTAGTGAACGGCGACTTTCGGCTGTGATTTGGCGTGGCTGAAAAAAGCGGCGGCTTGGGCGGCTTCGAGTAAGGTTTTCAGGGGAATTTCCACGCGATTCGGGTTTCTGACGACGACGTGCGAACCGGGATAATCAGCCGCGTGCAGCCATAAATCGGCAGATTTGGCGACGCGAAACGTCAGGTAATCGTTGTCTTTCGCGCCTTTTCCGACGAGAATTTCAAATCCTTCGGAAGAAAAATACTTGCGTGCGCCTTTGAACGCTTCCGCCGCTTTTTCCTTCGATTTGATAACCGGTTTTTCTTTCGCTTCGCCTAAGAAATCCGCCAGAAAACTCTCGTCTCTTTCGCTAATCGCTTCTTCTAAATCTTCCTTTTGAAGCCGAAAATCTTCAATCTGCAATTCCAAATCCGCCAGCCGTTTTGACAGTTCCGTTTTGGCGTTTCGCGCTTTGGTATATTTTTTGAAAAACCGTTCGGCGGCTTCGGTCAGCGAATCGTTTTCGTCAATTTTAACTTCGACCGTCGGCGTGTTGTCATCGTAAAAATCCGTTACGAAAACTTTGTCGGCTTCACGTTTCGCCGTCGCCAGATTTGCCAGAATCAAATCGCCGTATCGTTTCCAAGATTCCGCGTCGCCGTGATTTACCAAATCGAGATTGAGTTTTTTGTATAATTTTTCGCGCTTATTCGTTTCCTGTTTTAACTTGTTTCGCGCCGCACCAACTCGCGCCTGAAAAACTTTTTCCGTTTCTTTCGCCAAATAAAAAACGTCTAATGCTTCTGATAAACCGGAAAATTCACCCTGCCCAAAAATCTCCCCTTCTCCTTTTCTCCCTTTCTCCCCAACTATTTCCGGCGGCGCGTAACGGCTCGCAATCTCCTGTCCCGCGCCGTGCGTTTCGCGGATGGCATCGAGAACGAAATCGTTTTTATCTAACAGAAAAAGATTCGCCGAACGTCCGGTCAATTGAATTACTAAAACGTAATTTTCCGCTTCGCCGAAATCATTCTGCGCGGAAAGTTCAAGGCGCAGAATGCGTTCGTCCGCCATTTTTTCGATTGATCGCACCACGCCGTTCGCCAGCCGTTTTCGCAAAAACATTACGAACGACGTTTGATTTATCGTTTGTTTTTCCAAATCGCGCAGTCGGCGTTTGATTAGATAAACGCGCGGCGCATTCGGTTCGACGCTGACGAAAAGATATTGTGAATCGGGCAGCCGAAAGTCAATCGCCAATTGCAGCCGCGACAGTGTAAAAATTTTGCCGAACTTACATCCGATAATCGCGGACACAAGTTCGGCACTAATTTTTTCGAGAGTTTTTTCGTTCACAAAAAATAGTTCAAGGTTTCAGGTTTCAAATCCCAACCTTGAACCTTGAACCTGAAACCTTGAACTATTCTTTAACGATTATCGTCTTCGACACCAAATCGTGAGCGGCGCGTTTTTCGTCATTGAAGAAGACGGTCATAAATCCCAAACCGCCAAACACCAGCGACAAAAGATAGACGGACGAACTGACCGCCGCCTGATGGAACGTCGGATACTCTTCGCCTTCGATGTCCACGAGTTCGAGCGAAAAAAGACGCATTCCAAAAGTTCTGCCGTAAAAACCGATGGCGGTCGTCAGATAAACGAACATCACAATCGCGGCGGTGGCGACGAAGGCGAACAGTCCCGCGCCCGAAAGCCAGTTGCCGCCCGCCAACATAAACGGCGCGAGCAAACACAGGCTGACGAACGAACCGATAATCAAATCGAAAAGCCCGGCGTTAAAACGCATCGCAAACGTCGGACAATCTTCATATTCTTCAATTTCCGTTTCTTCGTTTTGAACGGTTTTAACTTCGATTTTCGACTTAGCCGACGTTTTAATTTTCCCCGAAGTAACGGGCGGCGCAGCGAAACTTTCGGAAACCTGAGCGGAAATCGGCGGCAGTTTATTGGTGTCGAGCTTCTCCGCTATCGGCGAAGCGGCGAGTTTCGGTTTGGCGAACGCGCCGATTGGCGGATTGGCTTCGGCGGGCTTAATATCGGCATCGCTCGTTTTGGCGGCGATATAAAACGGATAATTTTTGTTCGCCTTCGGCGCGGTCGGCGCGGTCGGCGTTTCCTGTTCGACCAAAAATCTTTTACGCGATTGTTCGATTCGTTCGAGGGCGCGGACTAAATCAGGATTTTTATGAGAAACAGATTTCGGCACTTCGACCGCTTGCACCTTCAGCGCGTTCGCGCCGCTGGTAACGAGTTTAGCGCGGGGCGCGGTCGCCGGTTCGACCATCGGCATTTCGGTTTTAGACTGCCCTTGTCGCTGGCGCACGACGTTCTGCAATTGCAGTCGCCATTCGGGAACGGCGGCATTTTTGCTGTGAAATTCGACCAACGTCGGACTCGTCGGTGGTGCCGCAATGTCCGTCGTCGCCGGTGTTGAATTTTCGTTGGCAGGTGTCAAAGCAGTTATCGGCATCACAGTTGGAAGCTGTTTATTCGACATTGGATTTTCCTTTTTCTCCGGTTGCGGCAGTTTAACGGCGGCAGAAACTTTTCCGACATATTCTTCGCGCACCGAGTCGTTGGTCATCGCGCCGCAACTCGGACAGATTGATAAAGCGGCGGTATGGATTCGATTGCAGACGGGACAATTCATAATTCTGATAAAAATTTTTAAATTTTGAAAATCTTTTCCGCAGGGTTTGGGAAATTTAAAAAGAAATTAACAAATCTGAGGCGATATTATCAGAAACTACTTTAAGGCGTCAATAGTAAATACAAGAAAACAAGACGATTTTAAGATTCGTGATTTCAGCTTTTGGATTGGTAAAGTTTTTGACGTTTTTTTTCTGTTAAAAATATGTTTGTTGCTTTTTTTTGTTTTGCACATCGTTTGCTGCGCTTGCGAACGCAAGCGACCGCAAACGTCTCAACGAAGCGCGAAAGTTTCGATAGCAAATGAATTGATAAAACTAAATCTTATGAAAGTAGCTGTTTTGAGCGAGAAATCGAATAAAATTCCTGAACGGCATCAGCAACCTTAGTCCGTTGGGAAAACTTCCGCCACACACCCACGCCGACGGGCGCAGGCGAAGCGCGGGCTTTATCCCCGAAGCCGCCTTGCGTCGAAAGATCGAGTGCGCGGACGACGCGCCCGTTGAGCAACGCGGACGCGCTAAGTTTCGAGTCTAAATCGAGTTCACGAATAACCGTTTCAGACCGTTCAGCGCATTTATCCGTTTATTACAAAAGCGGGTTAGCACCTGTTTACAGCCAACCGCCTACCTTTGCGGCCATGCGTAAATTAAGTATGGATGAACTTGGCCGCAAATCGGTAAATGAGTTTAAGGCGGCAGAAAAAAATCCATTGGTAGTAGTGCTCGATAATATACGCAGCATGCACAATGTAGGTAGCGTGTTTCGCACGGCAGATGCTTTTTTGGTGGAGGCCATTTGCCTCTGTGGCTACACCGCGCAACCGCCCCATCGCGATATACAAAAGACCGCTTTAGGTGCCACCGAAACCGTTGACTGGCTTTATTTTTCTACCACTACTGAAGCAGTAAGCGAACTTAAAAATCGCGGTTACACGGTTTATGGAATTGAGCAAACGGAAGGAAGTATTTCGTTGGAAAAATATGAAGCTGCTCCCGGTAAAAAAGTAGCCGTGGTTTTTGGAAACGAAGTAGAAGGT
>JAJAYR010000222.1 GCA_026786155.1 Pyrinomonadaceae bacterium | reverse complement strand
TCGCAGTTCGGCGGAACTTTGGGCGGCAGAGTCGTCCGCGACCGCGTTTTGTTTTTAGGCTCGTATCAGGGGACGCGCGAGAAAAACGGCGTTTCGCTGACCAACAGTTTGACTTCGCCTTTGATTCCCGCCGGTTTGACCGACTCGAACCGGACGGCGGCGGGACTTTTTGCGACGTTCGGCGTTCCGGTTGCCAGCATCAATCCGGTTTCGCTCGCTATCTTAAACGCGCGTCTGCCGAGCGGACAATTTGCGATTCCGTCGTCGGGAGCGACTGGACTGGCGGCAAACGCGGCGGTCAACGTGCCGCAATCGGGACTTTCGCGGTTTCGTGAAAATCAATTTAACGCCAACGGCGATTTCATTATCAGCGATAACCATAATATCTCCGCCAAATTTTTCGTCGCCGACAATCCGACGACGCAAGCCAATTACAATTTCGCCGGTTTAGGCAACGGCGAACGCCAACTCGTCGGTTTCGGCGGCGATTTGACCATTAAACAGAAACTTTATTCGATAACCGACAATTACGTTTTTTCGTCGAACGTCGTCAATCAGGCGCGTTTCGGTTTCAACCGTCTGCGCGTTACGAGCGTCCCGCAAGAACCTTTTTCCGCCGCTTCGCTCGGCATCAGCAATCCGAATGGTTCGCTGTTTCCGGGTGCGCCGACGATTCAGGTTTTTGGGGCGGATTCGCAGTTTTTCTTCGGTTCGGGAACGCTCGCCGACCAATCTTCGCGCATTAACGGTTACAATTTTAACGATACGCTGTCGGTTACGGCGGGCAATCACCGTTTGAAATTCGGCGGCGAATATCGTTTTTCGCAAGTCAAATTTTATTTCAACGCCTTTTCGCGCGGACAGATTATCTTCGCCGGATTTAACAATTTTCTGACCGGCACGGGAACTTCCCTGATCGGTTCGGGAGTGTTCGACCGCTATTTCAAAGTGAAAGATTACAACGGATTTGTGCAGGACGATTGGAAAATCAGCCAGCGTCTGACGTTGAATCTCGGTTTGCGTTACGACTTTTACGGCTTGCCGGTCGAAAATCAGGGAAGACTCGTTAATTTTCTGCCGAGCCAACTGCGAATCGGCACGACCGCCGCGCCTATCGGTGCGCCGAACGGTTTCGTGCAAGCCGAAGGCGGACAACTTGCCGGAGTTCCGACGGTTGAAAAAACGCTTGTGCCGACGGATAAAAATAATTTCGCACCGCGCGTCGGTTTCGCCTATCTGCTCGACAAAGATTTAAATATCGTGATGCGCGGCGGCTACGGGATTTATTACGACCGCATTTCGACGCGCTTCGCCAACACGCAGCTTTTCAATTATCCGTATTTCGCGCTCGGAGTCGGTTTGCCGGGTTCCACGCTGCCCGGAATCACGCAGAGATTTGGCAACCCGTTCATTCCGCTTCCGGCTCCTTCGCAATTTCCGATTGTCGGAACGATTCCTTCGCCGCTGTCGCCGCTGTCGCCGTTTATCGGAGTGCCGATTGCCGGAGTTTTTGTTGATGAAAATTTGCGAACGCCGTATGTTCAGCAGTTTAATTTCGGCTTTCAATGGGAATTTGCCAGAAATCTGCTTTTCGACATCGGTTACGTCGGCAACAAAGGAACGAATCTTCTGCAAATCATCACGCTCAATCAGCCGCTTTACAATCCGACGACGACCGCCGCCGCGCCGCTCGGCACATTCGCGCCAACGCTCGCGCCCGGCGGCGTTATTTCAGTTCTGAAAAATGCCACGGGCGGTGTTCAGCAAGTTCAGACGACTTCGCTCTCGAATTACAATTCGCTGCAAATGTCTCTGAGCCGACGATTTACGAACGGCTTGCAGTTTCTCGCGGCTTACACTTACGGCAAATCAATTGATTATTATTCGGGTGCGCCGCTCAACGAACTGGCAAATGTCGCGGGCGACCAGGTAAATTGGCGGACGAATCGCGGACGTTCGGATTTCAACCGCGAACAGCGTTTCGTCGTCAGCGGCGTTTATCAATTGCCGAAGTTCGGCGGCGAATCGGGTTTTGCCAAAGCTGTTTTGAACAACTGGCAAGTCGCCGGAATCGCCGTTTTTCAAACGGGCTTGCCGTTTTCAGTCGTTGACAATCCCGGCAACGCGGTTATTCAACGCGCCAATTTTAACCGGAATTTCAACGGCGACGTTTATACGAGCGGCAACACTTCCGAAAGATTAAATGGATTTTTTAATGCTGCGGCATTCGTGCGCTCGTGTCCGATTGGAACGGTCATCGCCGGAAGCCTCGTCGCCTGTGCCAACAACGGCATCGGCACGGTCAACAATCCAAATTTTGACCCGACCGCGCCCTTCGGAAACGTAACGCGCAATAGTTTGACCGGACCCGGACAGAAAAATGTGGACATTTCGTTTATCAAACTCATTCCTTTTTCGGAACGCTTTCGCGGTGAGTTTCGGACGGAATTTTTCAATCTTTTTAATTGGGTAAATTACGCCAACCCGAACAACAACATTTCCGGCGCGAATTTCGGGCGCATCGAACGCGCCGCGACCGGACCGCGCGTGATTCAGTTTGCCTTCAAACTCGGTTTCTAAAAATCAAAAAGCGTGAACAAATTTGTTCGTGCTTTTGATTTTGAATTTAGAATGTAAGTTAATGTTTCACAATTTATGATCGATGAAAAACGATTTAGTGTTTATCCACACGGTCATATCAACTCAAAGGATTTGACCGGCTATTATCAATGGCGAATGGGGAAATATCACGCGGTGAATTAGTCTGGGAAGTCAAGGAAGTCTTGAAAGTCTTGAAGGTCAAAACCGCTTTTCAGACTTCCCAGACTTCCTAAACTTCCTAGACTTCCTTAGACTTCCGAGACTTCGATGAAACTCTTTTACGAAACTCACGGCGCGGGCGATGCGCTCATTTTGATTGCGGGTTTTGCATCGGGCGCGTGGAATTGGTTTCGGCAGATTGAAGATTTGTCGAAGGATTTTCGCGTTATTACTTTCGACCCGCGCGGCATTGGACAATCGAAGGCTGGCGAAAGTGATTTGCAAAATCTTTCGATGAAGAATTATATCGCCGATGTTTTGCAGATTTTGGATGCGCTCGAAATCGAAAAAGCGCACGTTTTAGGCGCGAGTTTCGGCGGCTTCGTCGCGCAGGAATTCGCGCTGGCGTTTCCCGAAAGAGTCGGCAAATTGATTTTGGCTTGCACCAGCGCGGGCGGCAAGCATCACGTCAAACCCGACATCGAAATTCTACGGTCGTTCGCGCCCGACGCTTCTTTGCCCACCGGCGAAAAAATCCGTCGCTTTATTCGTCCGGCGTTCACCGCCGAATTTAACCGCGAACGCGCCGCCGAAGTTGAAGAAGTTTGTCAACTGCGCGAACAAAATGAAGTCGCCGAAGCCGTTTATCTCGCGCAGTTGCAAACGGCTTTTACATTCAACGCGGCTGATAAAATCGGCGCGATTGAAAACGAAACTTTAGT
This sequence comes from Pyrinomonadaceae bacterium, assembly GCA_026786155.1. Classification (GTDB taxonomy): domain Bacteria; phylum Acidobacteriota; class Blastocatellia; order Pyrinomonadales; family Pyrinomonadaceae. The sequence continues at coordinate 1,465 of JAJAYR010000222.1, read as the reverse complement.
AATTACGGGCGATAAAGATTCGGTCGTGCCGATGGAAAATTCGTTGAATTTAGCGAAGGAAATGCCGAACGCGACGTTAAAGATTATCGAAAACGGCAGTCATCTGTTTTTTATCGAGAACGCTGATGAATTTAACTGCGCGGTGAAGGAATTTTTAGAAACATAATATTTTATAAACGCGGGAAAAGAGTTTTTAGCCACAGATTTACACAGATGGACGCAGATGAAGATAGGATGATTTTGCAAAACCGATATAAATTATCTGTATTAAATCTGCGTTTATCCGTGTCAATCTGTGGCTAAAAACTCTTAAAATTCCGGCGGTAAAAAATTAGAATGAGAAATGCAAAAATTATCGGCACGGGCGTTTCCGTTCCCGACAAAGTTTTAACCAACGACGATTTAAGCCGAATACTCGGCGAAGACATCACCGATTTCGTGACAAATAATCTCGGCATTTTGGAACGCCGCGTTCTCGCCGATAACGAAAGCACGGCGGACATCGCTTGAAAAGCGGCGGACATCGCTTTGCGGGACGCGGGAATTTCCGCCGACGAGATTGATTTGATAATTCTTTCGACGGACACGCCCGAATATCTTTCGCCTGCGACTTCGGTTGTGGTTCAGTATCGAATCGGCGCGAAACGGGCGGGAACTTTTGATACGAACTGCGCCTGCGCGGGATTTGTAACGGCTTTAGATACGGCGTGTAAATATATTATCGCCGACAAAAATTACAAAAAAGTTCTGGTCATCGGAGTCTACGCGATGTCGAAATTTCTCGACTGGAAGGAAAAGAAAACCGCGACGATTTTCGCCGACGGCGCGGGCGCGGTCATTCTCGAAGCGACGGAAGAAACTGTCGGACTTTTATCGTCAAAACTTGAAGCCGACGGTTCGTATCACGACTTTTTGGGGATTTTCGCGGGCGGCGCGAAATATCCGATTGACGCAGCGGAATTAGTCAACGGTTATCGCAACAAAGTTCGTTTCGTGACAAAATTTCCGCCCGAAGTCAACATCAACGGCTGGCAAAGAATCGTCGGCGAAGTTTTGGAACGCGCCGATTTAACAGCAGACGACATCAAACTTTTCCTCTGGACGCAGGTTAATATCTCGACGATAAAAATCGTGATGGAACAGATGAATCTGCCGATGGCGCGAACCCATACGATTATGCACAAATGGGGTTACACGGGTTCGGCGTGTATTCCGATGGTTTTGGACGACGCGATTCGGGCAGGCAAATTAGAACGCGGCGACAATTTCGTAATGTGCGCCTCCGGCGGCGGTTTGAATATGGCGGCGGTGGTGTTTAGATACTAAGAAGCTGTTTGGAAACTTGGATTTAGTCGCCAAAGGCGACAAACATTATAGCCCAGCGAGAATCGCTGGTCTGACGGAAAACAATTCAACGCTCGCTGAAAGCGAGCAACATCAGATTGTTTGTTCGACGCTTTCAGCG
>JAJAYR010000221.1 GCA_026786155.1 Pyrinomonadaceae bacterium | reverse complement strand
GTTAAAAACCTGGAGGTCGTGCCGTCGAAAATAAATCTGGCGAAACTCGAAGCGAAACTGGTCGGCGATTTCGACGCGATTTTTCGGCTGCGCGACCGCTTCGAGCAAATTCAAGCGAATTACGATTTGATCTTCGTGGACACGCCGCCGACGCTCGGTTTGATTACCGTTAACGCGCTGGTCGCCGCCCAATACGTTTTGATTCCGATTCAGTCGTCGTATTTCGCTTTGGAGGGAACTGACGACCTTTTGGAAACTATCGAAAAAGTCCGTTCGCGCCCGAACCCGGAACTCGAACTGCTCGGCGTGCTGGTCACGCTCTTCGATAAAAGAACTTCGCTCTCGAAAGATGTCGAAGCGCACATCAGACAGGTGTTCGGCAAAAAAGCCTTTAAGACGACTATTTCAAGGAGCGTCCGGCTCGAAGAATCGCCCGCCCATAAAGAAACTATTTTTGAATTTTCGCCGAAATCGTCCGGCGCGATTGAATATATGGAATTATCGAAGGAGGTTCTCAAGCGTGTCTAGTAAAAGAGGCTTACCAACCGGCATCCAGATGCGGCACGATGCCCATTACGTTGACGAACTGACGATGCGGACGCACCGCTCGATCGGGAAAATCGTTCCCATCGGCAAAATCGCCCCGAACCCGGAACAGCCGCGCGTGGAAATCGGCGATTTAACCGAATTGACCGCTTCTATTAAGCAAAACGGCATTTTAGAGCCGCTGCTGCTGAAACCGAACGGCGACGGAACCTGGATGATTATCGCCGGTGAACGCCGCTGGCGGGCGGCGGCGCTCGCCGGATTAAACGAAGTTCCGGGCATCGAGTTCGATATTGACGAGCAGACGATTGCCGAAATCGCCCTCATCGAAAACCTCCAGCGGAAGGATTTGACTATTTGGGAAGAGGCGGACGGCTTGGCTCACCTGAGCCGGAAATTCGGCTATACGCACGAGGAAATCGCCAAAAAAATCGGTAAAAGCCGCACCACCGTGACCGAATCAATGACCATCGCCGGACTGCCGGAAACGATTCGTGCAAAATGCCTGCAAACAAACGTCTCGGCGAAATCAACGCTGCTCGAAATCGCCCGCCAATTCGACGAACCGGCGATGCACGATTTTGTCAAAAATATTGGCGAAAACAATTTGAAGCGCGACGAAATCCGCCGCGCCGCCCGCCATAATCATCAGAAAGAACCGGCGGCGCAAAAAAATCCTGCAAAAACAACCGAAACTTTTCGATACGTCCCGGCGGATAAAGATTTCAGCGTCGAAATTCGTTTTAACAATTCGAGCCGCTTCGAGAAACAGGATATTTTGCGCGCTTTAAAACAGACTTTTGAAAGTATTAAGAATCAATCCTAAATAAATATAACATAATCTTTATTATCGGACGCAAGTAGTGTTGACAAACGGAAAAACGGCTGTCATACCGTCGCGCCGATGAGCAGCGTGTTGTCGGATTTTCTGATGGTGCTGCCGATGCCGAATGTCGTAACCGTGTCGTCGTCCAAAGTTAAAGCGACCCCTTGATTATCGGCAATGGTCGCGTTCGTCCGATTGGTTAATTGAACGTAAAACGCCGCCGTTAATTAAAATCCCTTTTGTCCATTGCCGGAAATCAAATCGCGCATCGCCACGGCGACGGCTTCGGATTTTGAATGAACCTGAAGTTTTTCGTAGATGTGCCGCATATGGGATTTTATCGTGTTGTAGCTGACGCGCAGTTCGACGGCGGCAGTCGTAAAAAGGCGCACCGGCAGCCGTTTGCCGAAACAGACGACGGCGGCAAAACATAAAATTAAACTCGCGTAAAGTAATCGGTAGTATTTCACAAATTATGCCGACGGAGAAAACCTTCTGAACAGACGAGAGGTAAAGATAATAGATGAGGGATAGAGATAAAATCTATCAGTTATCATCTTTCATCTGTCATCTATTCCGAAGTAAAAACATTTTTGAAACGCCGCCTGCTAATTCAGCGGTTTTCGTTCGATTGATTGGCATAAAATATATGCGGGAATTAAATTCGTGTTCCGACGATAATTCCGTTTTTCGATACAAATTTAACTGAAAATTTCTTACTAATGCTAACCGCCCGCGCCGCGCGGCGGCAAGCCGTCTAAAGACGGGACTCAAAACACTAAAACTCTTACTTACCGGCTTATCTTCGGTCATCGGCGAAAATCGGCGGTTAAAAAAAATCACTTTTCCGACTGCCTGATTGATTCGCGCAGTTCTTGAAATTTCGTCCATTGTTCAGCCGTCAAAACGCTTTGCAGACGGGCATCGTTGCGAGCGCGAATTCCCTGCATTCGCGGTTCGGATTCCTGCCTGACCTGCTGAACATTCTCGCGGATTTCGGCGACGATTTTCTGTACTTCGATTTTTTGCGGTTCGGTTAAATTTAATTGACTGAACGCTTCCTGATAACGCTCCTGCTTGGTCGGCTGTTTTGCTGCGCCGCGCCATAAGTTATAGGCGTTGAGCGCGAACGCGCCCGCTGCCAAACCGAGCAAAAAAATACTTAAAGTTGCCAGCCGAATCTGCCATTTATTTTTACTTTCAAAGTTAATCATCACCTATCCACTACTTCGTTATCAGACGCATTTCATTTTCCGGCATCAAGGACTTCAAAAACCTGCTCGGTCGTTAAATTGTGCGGCGGTTTTTGATTGAGAATCACCGTTTCGGCGGAGAATAATTTTCCGTCGGCACTGCTTTTTTGGTTGGCGGCGGTTTCGGAATTCGAGGCGGCGAAAGTTATCGCCATCAGCCCGATGACGGTTAAACACATCAGCAAAACGAGCGTCGCGGAGGCTTGCCACCAACGCCAAAAGGCGGCGAGAGGCTTTTGCACGATTTGTTTTTCGCGCCACGCATTCAAAACTTTCATTTGGAAAAACGGCGACGGCGCGAGCGATTCGGCGAGAGAATTTTCTTTTAACAAAATCGAGGAAATTCTTGCCGCTTGGAACGCGGCGCGGCAATTTTGACAATCGTTAATGTGTTCGGCGATTTCCACCGAATCAGCAGCGGATATTCGGCTGAATTCCGTGCGGTCGAGAATTTTTGTAATATGTCGGCTTTTCATTTTTTTCTTTTTACTTTTTTTTTACTTTTTTGTGAAACTTTAATCGGCTGGCGGAGAAAGTTTTTGAATCGTTTCGCGGAAGCGTTTTCGCGCCCGAAACGCTTTGATTTTTACTTTCGATTCGCTCCAATTCAAAAGTTTTGCCACGTCTCTGATTGATTCGCCTTCGCCGTCAATCATCTGTAAAATCAAACGGTCTTCGGGCGGCAGCACGTTCAAAACGCGGTTGAGTAAATCGGCGGCGATGAATTTTTCTTCTTCCTGACGATGGTCGGTCGCCGATGCGTGATGAAATTTTTCTTCCAGCCAGGCGTTTTCGTCTTCGGTCAAATCGGAAATTATCAATTCCGGCTGGCGTTTGGCGGAGCGCGTTAAATTGATGCAAGTCGTGACGGCGATGCGCGTTAGCCAGCCTTCCAGAGAACCGCGGGCTTCAAAATTTCCGATTTGCGTAAAGACTTTCAAAAAAATTTCCTGCGCTGCCTCTTCGACCAAACTGTAACGCGAAAAAAACCGGGCGGCGACGCGAAAAATGCGCGGGCTGTGCCGGCGGACGATTTCGGCGAACGCCGCTTCGTCATTATTCGCCGCTTTTTCCGCCAATTCCCTTTCGGGCAAATTTTGAAATTCTTCCGCCAAACCGTTTCCCTTTTTCAGTAAATTTTACTCAACCGTCGAGAAACAATCTTAAACTCACAGATTTTCTTTATCAAACAACTTTTCAAAATCTTTCTATTAAGCTAAGACACCGAATAAAACGATTCGGTTACAATGCCGGATTATTTTTTTTGATATTTTTGTAACCGATTGGAAATTCGCGGTGTCTAGCTAAAACAAGGGGCGCCGTTTAGAATTTTAGGCTGAAGGATTTCCGAGTTTTTTTACATCGGAAGAGCAGAGAGATGAAAGATGATAACTGAGAGATTCAGACGACGGTTTTGTCTCTCGTCTATTATCTCTCAGCTCTCATCTCTCAGCTCTTCCGATGTTATTTTCCAGCCGCATAATTTGTGAGACACCGCCAAAAAAGGATATTAGTGAACAATGTTTTAAATCGTTCTATTGATTATTCAATCGGGATATTTTTTTAGATTATTTATTTATGGTATTTTTCAACTCCGAACGAAGTTTGCTTGTTCGACCGCTAATTTTAGTCTTACTTTTATCCGCTTGCGGAATTTCCTGCGGCAATTCCGCTTCAAAAACTGCCGAGTTGGAAAATGCTAACCGGCAATCACAAAACAACGAAGTTTTTACCGTTACGCAGGCGACCGCCGTGGCGCGTGAAGTTCCCGCCGTGATTGCGGCGACCGGCAGTTTGATTGCTTCGGAATCTTCCGACATCGCGCCGCGAGCGGCGGGCAAAGTCGTCAACGTCGGTGTGAATGTCGGCGAATTCGTCGGGCAAGGGACCATCATCGCCAAACTTGACGAGCGCGACGCGCAACTGCAATTGGCACAGGCAACCGCCAATGTCGCTCAGACGGTTTCCGCCGTGCGGCAAGCCGAAGCGCGTTTGGGGCTGGCGGTGAACGGCAGTTTCAGCGCGGGCGCGATTCCCGAAGTCCGCGCCGCCAACGCCATTTACGAACAGGCAATCGCCGAATTGCGGCAAGCCGAAGCCAACGAAAAACGCTATCGGGAACTCGTCGAAACGGGCGATGTTTCACTGCAAAATTATGAAAATTACCGCACTTTGCGCGACACGGCGCGGGCGCGGGTCAGCAACGCCCTGCAAAATTTGGAAGGCGCGAGAAACGCGGCGCGGCAGAATAACGAAGCGATCAAAAGCGCCCAAGCCGCCGTCAACGCCGCCGGGACGCAGATTGATTTAGCCAAACAAGCGATTGCCGATACGGTGATTCGCGCTCCGTTTGCTGGATTTATCAGCAATCGTCCGGTCGCGGTCGGCGAGTTTGTAACGACGGCGACGGCAGTGGCAACGCTGCTTCGGACGAATCCCATCAAAGCGCAACTGCAAGTGGCGGAAGCGAATGTGCCGTATATTTCTATCGGTCGCGGCGTTTCGATTGAAGTTGACGCTTATCGAGACCGTAAATTCGCGGGAACGATTACGGCGATCAATCCCGCGCTGGAGACGACCTCGCGGTCGGTGATTGTCGAAGCGTCAATCGAAAACGGCGACAACGCTTTGCGAACGGGAATGTTTGCCACGGCGAATATCACGCGCGAAGGCGGCAGCACCGGAATTTTCGTCCCGAAGGCGGCGGTCATCAACGACCAAAGCACGCAGGCTTTCCGGGCGTTTGTCATTCAGGACGGCGTAGTTAAATTACGAGTTGTCCAACTCGGCACGGAAGAAAATGATTTCGTTCAAATTCTAACTGGCATCAACGCCGATGAAACGGTGGCGACGAGTAATCTGGATAAGCTCTATGAAGGAGCGAAGGTAAGTTTTTAGTGGAGAGTGGAGGGTCGAGAGTTTAAGAACGAACTTCTTACCTCTCGACTCTCGACTCTCCACTCTCCAC
>JAJAYR010000220.1 GCA_026786155.1 Pyrinomonadaceae bacterium | reverse complement strand
GCACACATACTCGAAGCGTCGGCGATGTTTTTCCCCGCGATGTCGAACGCCGTGCCGTGGTCAACCGACGTTCTGATGAGCGGCAAACCGAGCGTTACATTAACCGCCGAGCCGAACGATAAACATTTGACGGCAATCGTCGCCTGATCGTGATAACAGGAAATTACCGCGTCGAATTCGCCTTTGAAACCGCGCAGAAAAATCGTGTCGGGCGAGAACGCGCCGGACACGTCAACGCCGTATTTTTCCCGGCATTCGTCAATCGCCGGAACAATTTCAAGAGTTTCTTCCGCGCCGAACATTCCGCCTTCCGAAGCGTGCGGATTGAGTCCGGCGACGGCGATTCGGGCGTTTCTTTTTAATAATTTGGAAACTTCGCGGTCAGTAAATTTTATCAGTTCGACCAATTTTTCCCGTTTGACCAATTCAATCGCCTCGCGCAGCGAAACGTGCGTCGAAAGCAGCACGACGCGCAGTTTTTCGGCGAAAAAACTCATCGCAAATTCCTTCGTGCCGGTCAATTCGGCGAGAAATTCCGTGTGTCCGGGAAAATTATAGCCGCCCAAATGAATCGCTTTTTTGCTAATCGGCGCGGTCGCTATCGCGTCAATTTTCTTCTCGCGCCAAAGTTCAACCGCCGTTACGATACATTCGGCGGCGGCTTTTCCCGCGATTGCCGAATCTTCACCCAAATTAATTTTTTCCGGCAGATTTTTCAAATCGTGAACGGCGGTTTGATATTGATTTGCTAAAAAATCCGACGAGTCGGAAACAAAATCGAATTTCAATTCTAAATCGTCGGCGGTCTTTTGCAAAAAGGCTAAATCGCCGATAATCACCGGCACACAGATTTGTTTAATGCTCTCGTCCGCGAGAGCTTTGAGCGTAATTTCCGCGCCGATTCCGGCGGCATCGCCCATCGTAATGCCGACGCGCGGCAAGATTGAACCGTCTGGTTTGTTTTCGTGTAATCGGTCGTTCACTAAATTATTGGCGGCGTTTTATATTTTATGCCGAGAGCTTTTTTAGACAAATTTATTTCGGAATAGATGAGCGATGACAGATGATAACTGATAGATTTTTCGTGTTTTATCTCTCATCTATTCTCTATCAGCTTTCATCTATTCCGAATCGTCCTTCGCCGTCAGCATAAATTATGAAACACGACCAAATTATTTTATTGCCTTTAAGCCACTTAAATCAAAACCAAAAAGGCAAAAGTCTGAATACAACTTCAAACTTTTGCCTTTCACCTTTTACTTTTTGCCTTTTACTTTTTATCTTCGGCTTTATACATATATTTTATGTTGTGTTTGAGCAGCAGAATGTTCGGCGCGTCGGTGCGATTAATCTTTAGCGCGTCGAGGTCATACCACTCGATAGTGCCGACGATTTCTTCGCCGTCTGACAACACGACGACCATCAGCGTATGCGCGTCAATCTGTTTTTTGTAATAAAAAGTTTCAGCATTGGTTTCGACCGGCGGCGGCATTTTCTTGCGCGATTCGGCGGTTTCCGGCTGACGTGGAAAATTCGGCATATTTTTTTATCTATCTCCCATATTGAATTAGTGAAGAGTAGAGAGTAGAGAGCGGAGAGTAAAAAGAATTGATTTTCTCTCGACTCTCCACTCTCGACTCTCCACTCTAATCCGCTTGTCGTCGAATAAACGTGGGAACATTTATGTCTTCCTTATTAGCATCGGTCGAGTTGTAAGCCGACGAATTATAATTTCCGATATTGTTTGCCGAAGCGTTGTGATGCGTCGGCGGCACTTCCGGCGCGGTCGTCGTCGGCATCGTCATCTGCGATTGATTGTCAAAGCCGGTGGCGATAACGGTGATTTTTACCGCGTCCTTCATACTTTCGTCCAAAACCGTTCCGAAAATGATGTTGGCATCTTCGTGCGCTTCCTGATAAATCAGCGAAATCGCTTCTTCGATTTCGTCGAGCGGCATATTTTCCAGAGAGCCGGTGATATTGATGAGCGCACCTTTCGCGCCTTTGATGGAATTTTCTTCGAGCAGTTTCGAGTCAATCGCCATCTTCATCGCTTTGATCGCCGCGCCGTCGCCGCTGCCGTGTCCGATGCCCATCAACGCCACGCCCATTCCCTGCATCACGGCTTTAACGTCGGCGAAATCTAAATTGATAACGCCCGACACCGTAATCAAATCGGAAATTCCCTGCACGGCTTGCAGAAGAATTTCGTCGGCGCGGCGGAACGCTTCCATAATCGAAATTTTTTCTTCGACTTCTTTTAATTTTGAATTCGGAATCGTGATAATCGTATCAACACAGCCGCGTAATTCGGCTAAACCTTCTTCGGCTTGCCGCATTCGTTTTTTGCCTTCGACGGTGAACGGTTTCGTAACGACGGCGACGGTTAATGCGCCGAGTTCGATGGCGAGCGCGGCAATCACCGGCGCGGCTCCCGTTCCCGTGCCGCCGCCCAAGCCGGTGGTCACGAAAACCATATCCGCGCCCTGCAAAACGTCAATAATTTTATCGGTGTCTTCGATAGCGGCGTTGCGCCCGATTTCGGGATTCGCGCCCGCGCCGAGTCCGCGTGTGAGTCCGCTTCCAAGCTGAATTTTTATCGGAGCTTTTGAATCGTTCAAGGCTTGCAAATCGGTATTGACCACGATAAATTCCACGCCCTTGATGCCGGCGTCAATCATTCGATTGACGGCGTTGCCGCCGCCGCCGCCGACCCCGATAACGATAATTTTTGCGCCCGTAATCGGCGGCTCGTCTAAAAACATCTGCAAATTATTATTTTTCATTGGAAGCCCTTCCTTGTTTATAAATTTAAATTATGAATACTTTTCAAGAATTTTGATACCTGAAACTTATCGTAATTGAATTTTCGAGAGATTTCCGATTTCAACAAGATATTGTGTCGTTGGAACAAAAGCATACAACGATTTGCGGTAAAAAATCTAGTTGAAATGTTAATTTTATCTGAATTTCCCTCGAAAATTTTCAAACCACTCCGCCACTTTCCGCGTCGGCGATTTGCCGCCCGTCGAATGCTCTCGAATCTGCGTCCGCAGCGAAGCCAGAGCGAGTCCGCCCGCGACCGCCCATTCGGGACTCTGCACTTCGTCGAGCAGTCCGCCGAAGTGTTTTTGTTCCAAAAAACCGAGTCGTGTCGGCGCATCGAAAACCTGTTCGGCAATCTCGACCATTCCGCGACTCAACGCGCCGCCGCCGGTCAAAACCACGCCGCTCGAAATCTGCCCGCGATTGCTGAAAACTTCGTGCGCGATGTGCTGAAGAAGTTCGACCGCCCGCGGCTGCATTATGTCGCACAAAATCTCTTTTGAAAGCTGTCGTTTTTCCTGTCTGCCGACTGGCGTTATTTCGATGATGCTCTGCCGTTCTTCTTCGCTCATCAAAAAACCTGCCACGCAGCCGTATGAATGTTTGATATTGGTCGCCTCTGGAATCGAGACACGCAATCCGTGTGCAATATCTTTCGTCAGATGCAGACCGCCGAACGGAAAAACCGCCGTATGCTGCACTGCGCCGCGTCCGAAAATCATTAGCGAAGTAACTTCCGCGCCGATGTTCACCAAGGCGCAGCCGTATTCGCGGTCATCGTCGCTCAACGCACTCTGCGCCGCCGCGAGCGGCTCCAACATCATATTTTCAATTTCGAGACCGGCGCGATGAATCGCTTTGACGATGTTCTGTTTTCCGGCACTCGGACTCGAAACGACGTGAATTCGGCTCTCTAATCGTGCGCCGCGCATTCCAATCGGTTCGATAATTCCGTCCTGCCCGTCAATGATAAATTCCTGCGGCAGCCGGTCAACGATTTCCCAACCGGCGGGCAACTGCATCGCGCTGGCGGATTCGACGGCGCGGTCAACGTCTTCGTTAGAAATTTCGCGCCCCGCGCCCGCAACCGCGACGACACCGCTTTTATTTTCGCCGCGCAGATGTTCGCCGGATAAATTCACCGTCGCCATCTGAATTTCCAAACCGCTGACGCGCTCGGCTTCCTCGACGGCTTTGCGAACTGATTCGACTACCGAGTCGGTCGTCGTAACGATGCCGCGCCGCAGCCCGCGCGATTCGGCTTGCCCGATGCCGACGATATTCATCTTGCCGCCTTCCGACGGTTCGCCGATTAAGCACCGAACTTTGCTCGTGCCGATGTCTAAGCCGACGGCGTGGATTTCACGATTTATCATCAGTTATTAAATGTCCGGCTGCTAAAAATTCAATCTTCAAACTACTTTGTATTGATAAGTTTAAGGTGTCTTAACTTTTGCTTTACGTAGCGTTCTTTGCGCCTTTG